>NZ_CP059557.1:6600000-6878695 GCF_022828475.1 Saccharopolyspora gloriosae
GTTCCGCGTCGGCGGAGTGCCCCGCCGCGACGAGCTCACCGCCGCGTTGCGGGTGCACCTGCCGTGAACGCGGGCGCGGGTATCCGGATGCTGGGAAACCTGACACCCCGGACCTCGGCGGTCGACGGCGACGGTGCCCGGTTCATCACCCACAGCATCTCTGAGCTGCTTCTTAGCCACCCCGCTACCGCCGACCGGCGTGCGCGATCCGTCTCACCCAGTGAACGTTCTTCCCGCCGATCGGTCCAGACGGGTACCCTCCGACCCGTGCATGTACTGCTGACCAGAAGGCGCGCGGTGGATCTCTGCCGCGTGGGCAGCAGCCTGTGTCCCAGGCACTGACCGGGCGGTAGGACGGATGCCCGTGGCGCTCGCAAGGAAATCCTCCTGCGCAGAAGCCCGCATCCAGCGCCGCCGGACGGACCGGACCATCAACCGGTCCACCAGATCCGGTCCACCCAGTCGGTACCGCTACGGAGGATGCTCATGCCCGCCACTCTCGACCCGCGTGGAGTCCGCTTCACCGCCGCCATCACCAGCGTGATCCTGGCCGTCGGCCTGGTCACCGGAAGCTGGCGGGTGCTGGCGGCGCAAACGGTCTTATTCGCACTGTGCGCTTTCGTCGGCATGGGCCTCAACCCCTGGGGAGCGTTGTACCGCTCCACCGTGGCGCCGAGGCTGCAACCGGTCCCGGAGTCCGAGCGGGAGGACCCGGCGCCGGTGCGCTTCTCCCAGGGGGTCGGCTTCGTATTCGCGGTGATCGCCACCGCCGGATACGCCCTGGAGTGGACCACGCTCGGCATGGTGGCGAACGCGTTCGCACTGGCCGCGGCACTGCTGAACGCGGCGTTCGGCTACTGCCTCGGCTGCCAGCTGTACCTGGTGCTGCGCCGGGTCGTCCCGGCGAAGCAGGCCCACACCGGGTGAGTCCACAACACACGTGCAAGGAACAAGAACAAGAAGGAGTCGCTCGATGAGCCGTGCAGAGGTCCTGGTCTCCACCGATTGGGCCGAACAGAACCTGAACACCGACAAGGTCGTGTTCGCTGAGGTGGACGAGGACACGACCGCCTACGACGGCGGCCACATCCCCGGCGCCATCAAGCTGGACTGGCGCAACGACCTGCAGGATCACGTGCGCCGCGACTTCGTCAGCCGGGCGGGCTTCGAGAAGCTGCTCTCGGCCAAGGGCATCTCCAACGACGACACGGTGATCCTCTACGGCGGCAACAACAACTGGTTCGCCGCGTACGCCTACTGGTACTTCAAGCTCTACGGCCACCAGGACGTGAAGCTGCTCGACGGTGGGCGCAAGAAGTGGGAGCTCGACGGCCGCCAGCTCGTCAAGGACGAGCCGAACCGCGCGGCCACCAGCTACCAGGCTCAGGAGCCCGACACCTCGATCCGCGCGTTCCGCGACGAGGTCGTCGACGCCATCGGCGCCCAGAACCTGGTGGACGTGCGCTCTCCCGACGAGTTCGCGGGCAAGCTGGTCGCGCCCGCGCACCTGCCGCAGGAGTCGGCGCAGCGCGCCGGGCACATCCCGCAGGCCGTGAACGTCCCGTGGAGCAAGACCGCCAACGAGGACGGCACCTTCAAGTCCGACGAGGACCTCAAGAAGATCTACGCCGAGGCCGGCTTGGACGACTCGAAGGACACCATCGCCTACTGCCGCATCGGGGAGCGCTCGTCGCACAGCTGGTTCGTGCTGCGTGAGCTGCTCGGGCACGCCAACGTCAAGAACTACGACGGTTCCTGGACCGAGTACGGCTCGCTGGTGGGCGTTCCGGTCGAGAACCCGAGCCAACAGGGAGCGTGAACATGAGCCTGGACGGATGCGGTGCGCCGCAGCAGACTTCGACCGCCGTCGCCGAGGACACCGATCAGATCGTCGTGACCGGCAAGGTGCGTTCCGGTGCGGCGCCGGTCGGCGGCGCGTTCGTGCGGCTGCTGGACGCGACGGGTGAGTTCACCGCGGAGGTCGTGTCCTCCGCGGAGGGCGACTTCCGGTTCTACGCCGCGCCCGGATCGTGGACGGTGCGCGCGCTGCACCGCGACGGCAAGGGCCAGGCGGACGTCTCCGCCTCCGGACCGGGCGTCCACCCCGTGGACATCGCCGTGGCTTGATCCTCGCGGTGGGATCTGCGCGGGTGTCCGGGTAGCGGAACCTCAGGTGCTGCCTCGCTGCGGGATCGATTTCCCAAGTGGCTCCGCCACGAGGGAGATTGCTGTCCTCGCGAGGAAGCACCTGAGAACCCGCCGGTGGTCATCTTGCTCTGGTGGTCGCTGCTCAGCGGCTTCGCCGCTGACAAGACACGGATGAGAGACCGCTCGCAGGAGTCCTCAGCGCAGAAGGGCCGGTACCTGATCGGGTACCGGCCCTTCTGCTCGCTCAGATGTTGCGGGAGCGGAGGAGGGCGAAGGCTCGTTCGTCGCGGTCGGGGCGGGCGGGTTCGGAGCCCTCTTCGCAGCCGACGGTGACGAACTCGACGATCTCCCAGCCGGTGCGCTCGAACAGCCGCTTCAGCCCGGTCTCGGAGAAGATCCAGAAGTTGGTGGCGTCGTTGTTCGCCTCCACCGGGTCCAGCAGGTAGGCGACCGGCTGATCCCGCAGCGGCGTTCCGTCCGGCGCCTGCCGTGCGACGCGGGTGGACAGGAAGCACAGGTCGGCCCGCCGGGCGAGCGCTTCCAGCACGTAGAACGGGTTCTTCAGGTGGTAGAGCAACCCGAGGAAGAACACCGCCCCGTACCGCTCGGCGGGTAGCGCGAACTGCGAGTCCAAGTCGATCTCGTGCACCTGCACCGAGGAGGACAGCTCCTCGACCAGCCGGCGCGCGGCGCGCAGTCCGTTGAAGTTCGTCGGCGGGTTGTCGATCACGTCGACCCGGCAGCCCAGTTCGTGCTCCAGGAAGAACCCGAAGTCGCCGTCGGCGGCACCGATGTCCGCGATCCGGCTGCCCGCGAGGGTGTCGAACACCGACCGCTGCGGCCCGGACAGCAGCCGGTCCAGGTGGAAGATGTTCGCCATCGTGTCGTACGGGTACCAGTCGAACTCGGCGGGCGCGAGCTTGTCCTTGCGCGCGAGCAGATCCTCGCGGAAGGCCAGCGCGTGTTCGCGCAGCGTGTCGAAATCGGTCATGTGGCCCGGTTCCCCCTGCTCTGGCTGTCTCGTGCTCAGGAATCATGCCCGACGCCACACTCCACGGGACGCTCGCGGTGGTTATCCTTTGCGCGTGGAACTCATACCTTTCCTGCACTACGGCCTCGTCACGCTGCTCGCGATCGCCACCGTCATGGTTCTCTGGTTCGCCGGTTACGTGTTGTACCGCCTGTACAACGACTGACCCGCGAGGCTTGCCACCCTGGTGGCGCGGGTAATCTGCGAACGATGACTGCGACGTCCAACCAGCCGGAGCCCGGTAGCGGCGACGCGGCCGTGCAGGCCGCCGCCGAGCGTGCCGAGGTCACCCGCGAACGCAACGTGCCGACCTTCGACGACCTGCCCGGTGTCGGCGACACCGCGAACCTCCGCGAAGGCCCTGATCTGCACAGCGCTTGCCTGATGCTGCTGCCGCTGGTCGGCGTGTGGCGCGGCGAGGGCGAGGCGGCGCACCCGTCGCAGGACGAGAGCTATCGCTTCCTGCAGCAGGTCACCTTCGCCCACGACGGGCGCCCGTTCCTGTACTACGAGAGCCGGGCGTGGCGACTCGACGGCGAGGGCGGCTCGGTGGTGGGTCCCGCGTTCCGCGAGGTCGGCTGGTGGCGGCCGCAGCCGGACGACACGATCGAACTGCTGCTGGTGCACAGCACCGGTGTTTCGGAGATGTTCTTCGGGCAGCCGCGGAACAAGACGACGTGGGAGCTGTCCACGGACGCGGTGATCCGCACTCCCACCGCCGATGACGCGACGGCCGCGAGCCGGCTCTACGGCGTGGTCGACGGTTCGCTGGCCTACGTCGAAGAGCGCGCCACTTCGGAGCACGAGCTCCAGCCCCGCCTTTCCGCGAAGCTGGACCGCATCGTCGGCTGACCTTCCGGCCCCGCGACCTCCAGTGAGATCGCGGGGCCGGTTGCTCAGTAGAGGGATTCGTAGAGGCCGGTGAGTTCCCGGTGCAGCTCCGGGTCCGCCTTGAGCGGGGTGCCGTCGAGGGTGTGCACCGGCGTGATCAGCCGGACGCTGGAGGTCATCCACACGCCGTCAGCGGTGCGCAGTTCCTCCTGGTCGAAGGACTCGACCTTCGTTTCCCAACCGGCCTTCTCCGCCGCCCGGAACAGGGCGCCCTGCGTGGTGCCGGGCAGGATGCCGGTGCTCGGCGGCGGCGTGATCAGCGTCCGGCCGCGAGCCAGCACCACCGCCGACGTGGGGCCTTCCAGCACCGAACCGTCGGTGGCCGTGAAGATCACTTCGTCGGCGCCGCGGCGTTCCGCTTCGCGCAGCGCGGCCATGTTCACCGCGTACGACAGGGTCTTCGCCGACAGCAGCAGCCACGGCGCGCGGTCCTTGATGTCCGGGGCGAACCCGCGCTCGAGAGTGACCGCGACCAAGCCGTCGCGGCGTTTGCGCAGCGTCTCGGGACCGACCGGGGAGCCGATGGCGAAGCCGGTGGGCGTGCCGTCGCCGCCGTCGATGCCCCGGCTGCAGACGAGCTTGAGGGCCATCTCGCGGTAGGTGTCCCACGGCCACCCGTCGATCACGGCTTGCGCGGCGCGCTCCCACACGGCCCGCGCCGGTGTCGGAATGTCCAGCTGCGCGCCGGAGCGCTCCAGCCGGTCCAGGTGCGGCCCCATTTCACGGGGTTCCCGCGCCACCACCAAGATCGTTTCGAAAACTCCGTCTCCCCGGGTGACCGACAGATCGTCGGCCCGCATCAACGGCGCCTCCGGATCGGCCAACGTCCCGTCCAACAAAGCCAGTACACGCATACCCGCACACTAAGCGCCCGCGTCCGACCGCGTCCCGCACGGTAGCCCCCCCTGCCTGCACCAAAGCGACCAACGAAGCAACCTTGCTCCCCAGCGAAGCCATGCCCTGGGCGGGCGAAGCCACGCCTGCCTCGCGGCCGAAGGCCGTGCCTCGCGGCGAAGCCGTGCAGTGGGCGGGCGAAGCCACGCCTGCTTTGCGGCGATAGCCGTGCCTGTATGTGCGAAGCACATAGCCCACGTCAAGAAGCCGACCACCCGCGGGTTCTCAGTTGGTCTCTCGCGAGGACAGCTTTTTCCCTCGTGGCGGAGCCACTAGGGAAAAAGATCCCGCAGCGAGAGACCAACTGAGGTTCCGCCACCCGACCCCCCAAGCAAAACGACAGGTCGTCCACGCAAGAAGCAGTAAGGCATACGATCGGGGTGGCAAGCCCCGTCCGAGCACAGGAGCCAGCAGTGGGTGAGAAGGGATCGCTGCGCACCACACTGCACCGGCATGGAATGCGGGTCACTCCGCAACGCCAGCTGGTGCTCGACGCCGTGCGCGAACTCGGCCACGCCACCCCGGAGCAGGTGCGCCGTCGGGTGCAGGGCACCGCGCACACGGTGAACATCACCACCATCTACCGTGCGCTGGACGTGCTCGAGGACATCGGGTTGGTGCGCCACACCCATCTCGGGCACGGCGCTCCGACGTACTCGGCGGATGAGCACGAACACGTACACCTGGTCTGCCACCGGTGCGGGGAGATCGACGAGGTGCCGTGCGATCTGCTGGGCGACCTCACGGAGCTGCTGCGGCGGCGACGCGGGTTCGAACTGGACGCCACGCACTTGGCGTTGTCGGGAACGTGCCGCGGCTGCCGCGGCCCCGAGGACGCCGACCATCTGGAGCGCGCGGTCGAGGAGACACGATGAACTCACCCCTGCTGGAGCTGCCTGGAGCCGTCGCCGCTCCGGAGGAGGCCTCGCTGGACGCCTCACTGGACGTGGGCGTGGCGTGGCATTTCGGCGATCCGTTCGCCGAGCAGCGATCGGCGACGCGCGCCGCGGTGGTGGTGGACCGATCGCACCGCAAGATCATCGCGATTCCCGGCGAGGAGCGGCTGAGCTGGCTGCACCTGGTGCTTTCGCAGCACCTCACGGAGTTGCCGGACGGCCAGGGCACCGAGGCGCTGGTGCTCAACAGCCAGGGCCACATCGACTGCCACGCGATGGTCGCGCATCACGAGGGCGTGGTGTACCTGGACACCGAGGCGGCGGCGCAGGCCTCCAGCGCGCTGCCCACGATGGGGGTGGACGGCAAGCAGTCGCTGCTGGAGTACCTGGATGCGATGCGGTTCTGGTCGAAGGTCGAACCGCGCGACGCCTCCGATGAGTTCGCGCTGCTGAGCGTGCTCGGCCCGGACGCGACGGAGTTGCTCGGCAAGGCGGGCGTGAGCTCGGTGCCGACTGGTCGGTACGAGGTCGTCGGCCTGCCCGGCGGTGGTTTCGCGCGGGCAGTGCCGTTCCGCGGGCTGTACACGGTGGACTTGGTGGTGCCGCGGGATTCGCTGGTGGACTGGTGGACGCGGTTGACCGACGCGGGCGTGCGCCCGGCGGGCACGATGGCCTACGAGGCGCTGCGCGTGGAGGCCCTGCGGCCGCGGGTCGGCGTGGACACCGACGAGCGGGCCATTCCGCACGAGATGGGCTGGATCCACACCGCCGCGCACGTCGCGAAGGGCTGCTACCGGGGCCAGGAGACGGTGGCGAAGGTGCACAACGTGGGCAAGCCGCCGCGGCGCATGGTGCTGCTGCACTTGGACGGCTCGGTGGAGATCCGGCCGGAGACCGGCGATCCGGTGTGGCACGGGGAGCGCAAGGTCGGTCGGGTCGGGTCGGTGGTGCTGCACCACGAGCTGGGACCGGTGGTGCTGGCGCTGCTGAAGCGGACCGCGCCGGTAGACGTGGAACTCGTCGCGGGCGACGCCGAGCAGGACCGGGCGGTCGCGGCGGCCGTCGACCCGGACTCGGTGCCGCCGGACACCGGCGAACCGCCGGGACGCATCGCGGCCCAGGGGCTTCGCGGGCGTTGATCTCTCGCCGGTCCGAAGCGCCCGGGTGGCGAGCTCCTCCGCGTGACCACTCTGGGTGATATCGAACCCGCTGGTCACTCGTCCGATATGCTTTTGACGGATCGGAACAACTGCGCGCCGCCATGGATGTGCCAAGATCACCCCCATGACAGGGTCGCCGGAATCGACCGGCACGGTGCTCGCCGTCGCCCCGGAGGGCGCGTCCGGGTCGGTCGCGCAGTTCGTCCAGTCCGCCGCCGGGTGCGCGCGGGTCGGCGCGGCCGTCGTCGATCTGGCGCCGGTGCCGGGAATTCCGCTCGATGAGCTGGTTTCGACGGTGCGGGAGCAGACGGGTCTGCTCGTGCGGGTCGCCGCCACCGAATCCACGACGGTGCCGGAACTGCTGGCATGCGGCGCGCACGCCTTGAGCTGCCCGCTGGACGCCCCACCGGACTTCCTGCGGGAGCTGCGCGCGGGCGCACCGGATCGCGGGACGGCCGTCCACTTCGAGGCCCGCACATCGGCCGATCTGGACGTGCTGCGCGAGATTCCCGATCCGGCGCACGTGATCCTCGTGTTCGGCCCGGACGATTCCGGCACCGTCCCCGCGTTTGCATCCGCAATGGAGCTGGTGCCGCCGGGAACCGGATGCACCGCCGCCGGCGTCGGACCCGCGGGACTGCCGGTGTTGCTCACAGCGCTGGCGGCGGGAGCGCACGTCCGAATCGGACGCTCCGACACTCCCGACTACGCCCCGGGAACCCCGGCCCGGGACGACGCTCAACTGGTGGCCAGGGCCGCAGGCGTTGCCAAGATCGCGCAACGCGCGCCGCTTCCCCCGGCTCAGGCCGCCGCGGTACTCGGGATCAAGACGTGATGCGGGGGCACTTGCAGGACATGCACACTGGACGCACTAGCCGCGCCGGCCGTAACGATGCCGCCTGGGCATCGGGTGCCGGTGGGCACGATCGACGGAGGATGGGCACGTGATCGAAGTCCGCCCCGGTGGGCGCCGCCGGATCGACCGGGTGCTGGCCCCGGAGTACGCCGACGGGATCGAGCAGCTCGAGTTGGGCGAGGTCCGTGGACTGCGGGATGAGGCCGCGCAGGAGGAGACCGACCTGTCGTACCTGCGCCGCATGCTGCACGCGCGGATCGACATCGTGCGCGCCGAGCAGCGCAGGCGCTCCGAGAACGGCTCCGCCTCGGTCGTGGAGCAGCTGGTGAACATCCTGTCCGACAACGCCGTCGGCCCGGCCACGGGTTCCGGGCGCTACCAGACCACGGAGCCGTCGCGGGCCGAAGCGCACCGCAGGCACGTGGAGGCGCTGGTGTCGGACGTGGACCTGTCGAACGTGATGTCGCTGTCCGACGCCAAGTTGGACACCGCGCTCGCCGCTTACACCTCGGAAGAGGACTCGGTTTCGCAGCGCCGTCGCGAGGTGCAGGCCGTGGTGGACCTGTTCAACGCCGAGATCGCCCGCCGGTACCGGGAGGGCGCCGCTTCGGTGGACGACCTGCTGGCGGCCGAGCGGGATCGCGCGTGACCGCTCCGGTTCCGCTCGTCGAGCTCGTGCGCGGCGGACTGCGCGAAGGCGTGCACTTCGGCTCGGCGGTGCTGCTGGACGTCGACGGTTCGGTGTTGCGCTCCGCCGGGGACGTGGCCTCGCCGATGTTCCCGCGCTCCACGGTGAAGCCCGCGCAGGCGCTGGCGATGCTGCGCGCCGGTCTGGAACTGCCCGACAACGCCGATCTCGCCCTGGGCGCGGCCTCGCACAACGGGGAACCGGGCCACATCGAACGAGCGGCGGCGATCTTGCGGCGGCACGGTCTGAGCGAGGGTGCGCTGCGGTGCCCGCCGGACCAGCCGGGACACGAGCCGACGCGGGAGCGGTGGCTGGCGGACGGCACCGGACGCAGCAGGCTCGCGATGAACTGCTCGGGCAAGCACGCGGCGATGCTGGCCACCTGCGTGCAGCTCGGCTGGCCCGTGGAGGACTACCTGGATCCGCAGCACCCGCTGCAACTCGGCGCCAGGGAGACGATCTCCGAACTCTCCGGGGACCGGATCGAAACGACCACCGTGGACGGCTGCGGGGCGCCGCTGTTCGCGATCTCGCTGACCGGACTGGCGCGGCTGTTCCGCGGCATGGTCACCGCGGGCGGCGCGGCCGGGCGGGTCGCGGACGCGATGCGGACGCATCCCTGGCTGGTCGCCGGTACCGATCGGGACGACACCGAGCTGATGACCGTGGTGCCCGGGCTGCTGTCGAAGATCGGCGCGGAGGGTGTGCTCGCGCTCGCGCTGCCGGACGGCCGAGCGGCCGCGGTGAAGATCAGCGACGGGGCTTCCCGAGCCAGGGGGCCGGTGGCGATCGAGGTGCTGCGCGCCTTCGGCGTGGACATCACCGGGGGGCGGTTGAAGGGCATCGCCGAGCAGCCGTTGCTCGGCGGGGAGAAAGAGGTCGGCGTCCTCCGCGTCGTCCCCGGCGCCCTGGCCTGAGCGTCCGCCTCGTCCCGTGCGCGGGGCGGGGCCGAGCTAGTTGTAGCGCTCGTGGGCCGCGAACTCCGACCAGAAGTCGCGCAAGGCCTCGTAGCGTTCGCCCACTTCGACGGTGTCGCCGGACTCCATCGCATCGATGATCGCGTGCACGTCCTCGGCCGAGGTGTCGGCGTCGAGGTCGTTGTCGCCCATCATCTGCACCAGGCCGCCGTAGTCGAGCTCGACGGCGGAGTGCGGGTGGAACCGCTCCAGCCAGCGGCCGGTCTCCCGGAGGATCTTGGTCGGACCGCCGTCGCCGATGGAGTCCCGTGCGACCGCGTGCCCCCGCGCTACTCGGCGGCGCGCGTCGGCCATCGCGGCCCGCCAGCAGACTCGCCGCCGACCGTCTTCCGTCTCCGTCACGCGCTCGACCGGGTCGACGAGCACGAACCACGGCAGCGGCACCGTCCAGGTCGACGACAGCACGTGCACCGCGTTCTCGGCGAGCTCGCTGACGACCGCGCTGGCCTGGTTCTTCGCCTTCTCCACCGGCAACGACACCACGGCCGCGCGCAGCGGCACCTCGGCCGCCCCGAGGAACCCGACGAGGGCCGCCGCGGACCGGCCGCGCAGGTCGAGCGGGCACACCAGCGGACCGGGGCCGACGGTGGCGGCGGGACCACTGGGCACGGACTCGGGGTCGAGGGTGAGGACGTCACCGGAGTGTTCGGCGGTGCCGTCGGCGCCTTCACCGGGCAGCAGCTTCGGCGGGGCCGTCACCTGGGTGCGCAGCCACTGGTCCTGTTCCCTGACCGCCGCGCCGGTCGGTTCCAGCGCACCCTGTTCGAGGGTTGCGGCGAGTTGCTCGCGCAGCGGGGAATCGATCGACGACAAGGGTTCGTAAACCCTCAGGTAGGCGACGAACGGCTCTGGCACGCGAGTATCGTGCCATGCGCCCCGATGGTGTCTTCGGCTGCCCGCGTTCCACGGCGAGCCACGACACGATGATCGCGAACCGCCGATTCGTGATCTAGGGGGAAGGTCACGCGCGACACGGAGACTCTCCACGAGACCACGTCGCGTAGAACCGCATCGGCACGGTACGGTAGTTACAGGAAAAAGTTGTCGAGATCATGCGGGGCCGCCGTTCCCCTGGCCGCCCCGCACACCCTGCGCGAGGGGGTCGAGCCATGGGGCGCGGCCGGGCTAAGGCCAAGCAGACGAAGGTGGCCCGCGAGCTGAAGTACAGCTCGCCCACCATGGACGTCGATGCATTGCAGCGGGAGCTGTCCACGGAACCGCCTGGCGAATGGTCCGAGGCGGACCGCGACGACACATACGACGACGGGTACGACGACTACCGGCGTTGACGGCACGTACACACCGAGTGGACGGCTTGTTCGTTCACTCGGTGCTTCTGTGTCGCCGGTAGCCGCCGTGGTGTTCCCGCCGTCGTTCCGTGGGCGAGAAGTACGAGCTGGTGGTCCTGTCGAGATCGCCCGGCCGGTGCGCATCGTTGATGCGCACCGACCGGGCGGAACAGGCCGTGTGTCGGGCATCGCGAGTGATGTCGGCGGCCGAACGGGCGCGTGATCGCCGCACACGCCCGCTAGAGCGAAGTTCAGTGCGCCGGTCATCCCGGCGCACTTTTTTTCGCCTCCGCGCTCCTCGTGAGCGCCCGCAGATCATCGGAAGAAATCCCGGCGGCCGGGAATTCCGGGCAGGGCCGGTCCGTTGTACTGGGTGGCCGGTGTGCGCGTGCCCCCGGGCTCCATCACGAGCCTGCAGGGAATACCGTTCGGCTGGAGCCTTGCAGCGCCACCCGCCGAGAGGCGGCCCGCACACCGGCCCTCGGCTTCTCCCAACGCTTGAGCACCCTCGCGAACGATCTTCGCCGAGCTTGAGCACCTTCGCGGAATGGTCTTCGCAGCGTGCTCTCTTGATCACTGTCCTGTCAGCGGCGAAGCGCTGAGCAGTGACCAGCTTGATCAAGACGTCCACCGGCGGGTTCTCAGCGGCTTCCTCGCGAGGACGGCTTTCCCCCTCGTGGCTGAACCACTCGGGAAAATGGATCCCGCAGCGAGGAAGCCGCTGAGGTTCCGCTACCCGGACGCCCACGCAGGCCGTCCAGGCTGGAACAAGATCAGAACCGAGGGTGATTCCCGCGGATGACCACGCGCTGGTCCTCGGCGGCGTCCTCGACCGTCGGCTGCTTCGCGACCTCACCCAGCACCCATGCGGGCACGTGCCGCGCGGTGAGCACCGCGAGCGCCCGGTCGACGTCCTCGGCGGTGACGACGGCGACCATGCCGACGCCCATGTTGAAGGTGCTTTCCATTTCCTCGGTCTCGACCCGGCCGCGCTGCGCGATGAGCCGGAACACCGGGTCCGGGGTCCACGTGCCGCGATCCAGCACCGCGGTCAGGCCCGCCGGGACGACCCGCGCCAGGTTCGCGGCCAGGCCGCCTCCGGTGACGTGGGCGAACGTCCGCACCTCGGTTTCGGCGGCCAACGCCAGGCAGTCCTTGGCGTAGATCCGCGTCGGCTCCAGCAACTGTTCGCCGAGGGTGCGGCCGAACTCCTCCACGTGTCCCGTGAGCGGCATCCGGGCGAGCTCCAGCAGCACGTGCCGGGCCAGCGAGTAGCCGTTGGAGTGCAGGCCCGAGGAGCCC
This sequence comes from Saccharopolyspora gloriosae, assembly GCF_022828475.1. GTDB lineage: Bacteria > Actinomycetota > Actinomycetes > Mycobacteriales > Pseudonocardiaceae > Saccharopolyspora_C > Saccharopolyspora_C gloriosae_A. The sequence goes on from NZ_CP059557.1 coordinate 6,612,132, forward strand.
ATGCCGATCACCACGTCGCCGGGCCGGACCTTGTCCGGTCCGAGCATCGCGCCGGCCTCCACGACGCCGACACCGGTCGCGGAGATGTCGTAGTCACCCGGCGCCATCATGCCGGGGTGTTCGGCGGTCTCCCCGCCGAGCAGCGCGCAACCGGCCTGCACGCAGCCTTCGGCCACGCCCTTGACCAGGTCCGCGATCCGCTCCGGGACGACCTTGCCGACGGCGATGTAGTCCTGCAGGAACAGCGGCTCCGCCCCGCACACCACGAGGTCGTCGACGACCATCGCGACCAGGTCGATGCCGACGGTGTCGTGCTTGTCGAGCGCCTGGGCCACGGCGAGCTTGGTGCCGACACCGTCGGTGGAGGAGGCCAGCACCGGTTCGGTCCACCGGTCCAGCTTCAACTGGAACAGGCCGGCGAAGCCGCCGAGCGAACCCAGCACTTCCGGCCTGCTCGCCCGCTTCGCCCAGGGCAGCATCTGCTGCACGGCCTCGTCGCCCGCTTCGATGCTCACCCCCGCGTTCGCGTAGGTGGCCTTCTCCGCTTCGGCGTCTTTCGCCCCTGCGAGCAGGTCTTCGGACACGACTGACTCCACATCTGATGTGCGTTTGATGTTGGCGGGCTCATGGGAGCCCAGGTTGTGGCGGGCCGTCGGCCCACGCGGCCGGTGTGGGGCATCCCACATCGCCCACCGCCTTCTGCCTACCACAGGCGTACCCCGCCGAACCCCGATCGGGCGCGCGAATACCGGTTTCGCCCATCGGGGGACCCGGCCGGACGGCGGCACCACGCTACGCGGCCGGGCGTCCGGACCGTCACGGTGACGGTGCCGGTCAGGGCCTGCGCAGTGCGTCGGCGCCGCCGTAACCGCTGGGCAACACCGGCTCGGCAGGCCCGGCGACGCCCTTCTCCGCGGTGTCGGGCACGCCTTCGAGCAGGTACTTGCCGAGTTGGGTCTCCTCCGGCAGCGGGATCGGGTAGTGCCCGTCGAAACACGCTGCGCACAGCCTGGTGCGCGGTTGCTCCGTCGCCGAGATCAAGCTGTCCAGCGACACGTAGCCGAGCGAGTCGGCCCCGATGGAACGGCGGATGCCGTCGGTGTCGGTGCCGTTGGCGATCAGCTCGGCGCGGGAGGCGAAGTCGATGCCGTAGAAACAGGGCCACTTCACCGGCGGCGACGCGATCCGCACGTGCACCTCGATGGCGCCCGCCTCGCGGAGCATCCGCACCAGGGCGCGTTGGGTGTTGCCGCGCACGATCGAGTCGTCGACGACGACGAGCCGTTTACCGCGGATGACTTCGCGCAGCGGGTTGAGCTTGAGCCGGATGCCGAGCTGGCGGATGGTCTGCGACGGCTGGATGAAGGTGCGCCCCACGTAGGAGTTCTTCACCAGCCCGTTGCCGTAGTCGATACCGGAGCCCTGCGCGTAGCCGATCGCGGCGGGCGTGCCGGACTCCGGCACCGGGATGACCAGGTCGGCCTCCACCGGGTGCTCGCCGGCCAGTTTGCGGCCGATCTCCACGCGGGTGCTGTTGACGGAACGTCCGGAGATCGTCGTGTCCGGGCGGGCCAAGTAGACGTACTCGAAGACGCAGCCCTTCGGCTTCGGGTGCGCGAAGTGCTGCGAGCGCAGGCCGTCCTCGTCGATCGCGAGCAGTTCGCCCGGTTCGACCTCGCGCACGAAGGACGCGCCGACGATGTCCAGCGCGGCCGTCTCGCTGGCCACGACCCAGCCGCGTTCCAGCCTGCCCAGCACGAGCGGGCGCACGCCGTGCGGGTCGCGGGCCGCGTACAGCGTCGACTCGTCGGAGAACACCATCGAGAAGGCGCCCTGGAGGGTGGGGAACAGCTCCATCGCAGCCTGTTCGATGCCCTTGTCCGCGGCGTTCGCGGCAAGCAGCCCGCACACCAGGTCGGAGTCGGTGGTGGCGCGGTCGCAGGCGGAGGCAGGCGAGGAGCTGTTCGCGGAAACGGTGTCGACGCCTTCGGCGACGATCCGTTCCATGAGTTCCGCGGTGTTGACCAGGTTGCCGTTGTGACCCAGCGCGAGACCGCGGCCGGAGACCGTGGTGCGGAACGTGGGCTGGGCGTTCTCCCAGCTCGCGCCGCCGGTCGTGGAGTAGCGGTTGTGGCCGACGGCGACGTGGCCGCGCAACGAGGCGAGCACTTGCTCGTCGAACACCTGGCTGACCAGGCCGAGGTCCTTGTAGACCAGCACCTGCGAGCCGTCGCCGACGGCGATGCCCGCGGCTTCCTGGCCGCGGTGCTGGAGTGCGAACAGGCCGTAGAAGGAGAGCTTGGCGACTTCCTCGCCAGGCGCCCACACGCCGAAGACGCCGCACTCCTCGTGCGGGACGTCCTGCTCGAGCGGATCGGTGGGAAGCGTCGAGTCGGACGCACTGGAGGCACTGCCGTCTGGCCGGTCGAAGACCACCGAGAACTCCCTGGATGACGGAGTCGGGCTTACGCCTCAGTGTAAACGGGACCCGAAGCCCGGATGACCGGCCGCCTCCGCAAGCGCTCCGCACGGCCCCGGCTCACCAGGTGTTTCGGTGTCCGTTCCGGGCCGATGTGAAGCCGGTCATCGCTCCGCTCGTCGCCCTGCACGGCCGTCCGGTCACCTTGCGCAGGTGTTCGCTCAAGGCCGGACCAGCGGAAGCCAGCTGGTGAGGTCCGCGCGGGAACCGGAGGCGCTGACCGTGCCCTCGTCGACGGCGGCGGCGAACTCCAGACGGCCGGTCGCCAGCAGCAGCCAGGTGCGCGGGTCGGTTTCGATCACGTTCGGCGGGGTGCCGCGGGTGTGTTCCGGTCCGGCGACGCACTGCACGGCGGCGAACGGCGGCACCCGCACTTCGACGGTGCGGCCGGGGGCGAGATCTTCGAGGGTGCGCAGGCTGAGCCGCACCGCGGCGGCGGTCTCGGCGCGCTGCGGACGCCGCGTCTCGTCGCCCAGCCAAGGGACGATCGCGTTGATCGCCGCGCGCAGCTCGTGCGGATCCACCCGCCGGCGTGAAGGCATGCGCTCCACCTTAGAACGCCGGTCGGAGCGCCTTCATCGTCACGGTCGCGGGCGGCCGGGTCCGCCGCTCACCGTGACCTTCCGATCGTCATGGTGCGGGTCAGGCGGTTCTCCGCGACTCGGCTTCAGGAACCCCCGCAAGATGATCTTCTGATCCTCACCTTGTCAGCGGCGGAGCCGATGAGCGGCGACCGGCTTGGGCGAACGACCACCGGCGGATTCTCAGCGGCTCGCGCTGAAAGGTCGATCAGAGCCAGCCGAGTTTCACCGCTTGCATGCCCGCTTGGAATCGGGTTTCGACGCCGAGGCGGGCGATCAGTTCCCGGACGCGGCGGTGCGCGGTGCGGGCGCTGAAGCCCATCAGCCTCCCGATGGTGTCGTCGGTCGCGCCGGAAGCCAGCAGCGACAGGATCCAGCGCTCCTCCTCGGAAGGCTGGTCTTCGCCGGTGAGCCGTTCCTGCTCGCAGGTGAACGGTGCCGCGAAGCGCCACAGGTCCTCGAAGATGCGCATCACCGCGACGAGCATGGCGGAGCTGCGGATCACGACCGCGCTCTCCACGGTCTGGTCGGTGGCGGTCAGCGGCAGCAGCGCCACCTCGTTGTCCACCAGGATCATCTTCGTCGGGGCCACGTGGATCACCCGGGCCTGCTCGCCGAGCGCCACCAGCCTGGAGGTCAGCTCCAGCTGTGGTGGCCGGGCGAGCGCCGAGCGGTCGTAGAGCACCTGGTAGTTGACGCCTTCGGCGAGTTTGCGCGATTCCAGCGAGTCCAGTGAGCCGGTGGCGGCGTACGGCGGTTTCGCGACGCCCTGCACGAGTTCCGTGGCGCTGCGCTGCAGTTCGTAGGCCGCCCAGCCGACACGGCGGGCGCCGTGCACGACCTGCAGCACTCCGCCCGCGCCGCCGGCTTGGGCCTTCGCGGCTCGCGCCACGGAGACGACGGCCTCTCGCGCTTCCACTTGGGATCGGACGGCTCGTTCGGTGTCCGTCGTCGTTCCGGCCCGGGCCTGGCCGGGCACGCCCCGCTCAGACGAGGTCTGCTGTGCGCGCTCAGGCGCCTCGGTGTATCCGGATAACACGGCACACCCTTTCGTGACGTGCCTTCACAGGCTCAGTCGGACCATGGTTGATCTTGGTCTGGACCAGTTCCGCGACAGGCAGCGAGCGGCCCCCTCGATCAAGAACGTAACCATCTTGAGACCGTCCCGGGAACCCACTTTTGCAGTAGAGCGGTTCAACCTTTGTAGAGCACCATTCGGCGGCGCCGCAGCGTCGGCCGAATGCCCCAGCGACCGCACGAACGCGCCGAGCCCTGCCCCGAATCAACGAGGCAGGACCCGGCACTGTCACGTACTTCGGATCACAGCTCGCCGGTCTGGAGCAGATCGGCGATCGTGTCCGCCGGAGCGCCCGCGATCACGCCGGTAGCGGCACCGGACTGCAGCCCGGTGATCACGTCCGCGGGCGCGGCGTCCGGAGTCGCCTCCAGGAACAGCGCGCCCACACCCGCGACGTGCGGGCTGGCCATCGAGGTACCGCTGAACGTGGCCGTCCCGCCGCCGGGCGCGAGCGAAACGATGTCCACGCCGGGCGCATAACCTTCCACGGTCGAACCGAAGTTGGTGAACTCGGCCGAACCGTCGTTGTCATCGGAGGCCGCCGTGGTGAACACGCCCTCCGCGCCGGCCGGGGAGACGTTCTCCGCGTCCTGCGACTCGTTGCCCGCCGCGACGGCCAGGAACACGCCCTGGTCGACCAGGCCGGTGGCTGCCTCGTCCAGCGACGGGTCCTTGCTGCCGCCCAGCGACAGGTTCGCCACCGCCGGGCCGTTCGCGTCCTGAGCGACCCAGTCCAGACCGGCGATGATGTCGGCCGTCGTGCCGCTGCCGTTGTCGTCGAGGACCTTCACCCCGACCAGTTCCGCTTCCGTCGCCACGCCGTAGGTCGCCGAACCGATGGTGCCCGCCACGTGCGTGCCGTGGCCGTGCCCGTCGCTGCCGTCTCCGCCGGTGGCGTCGAAGCCGATCGACGCCCGGCCACCGAAGTCCGCGTGATCGGGCGCGATGCCGGTGTCGACGATGTAGGCCGTCACGCCCGCACCGGTCCCGTTGGGGGCGTAGGTGTCGTCGAGCGGTAAGGCCGGCTGGTCGATCCGGTCCAGCCCCCAGGAGCCCACTGCGGCGGGCGCCTGCGGCTGCTCGACCTGGACGTGGAAGTTCTGCGACACGCCTTCCACGTCGTGGTTCGCGCGCACCGCCTGCAGCTGCTCGGGGCTCAGCGTCGCCGAGAACCCGTTCAGGCTGTGCGTGTAGAGGTGTTCGGTGGGCACACCCAGCTCCGCGGCGACCGCGGCGGCGTTCTCACCGTCCTTCAGGTTGACGATGTAGGAATCGGCGGTGCCGTCGGCGGACAGCACCCCCGTTTCCGGATGCAGGGTCAGCGGTGCGAGCGTCGGTGCCGCGAATGCGGGCGCACCGGCGAACACGAGTGCGGCGGCGGTGATTCCGGCGCCTGCCAACCTGCCTCGGGAGAGCATTCTTTTCATGATCCCTCTTCCTTCAGTGCCATCCGGGTGGGGCCGGACGGCTTTCTGATGGTGCAAACCGAACGTAAACCATGAAAACAAGCGAATAGACCCGGCTGGCGATTTGTCGCCAACCCCTTGCGCCGTGGATATGATGCCATTTCGAGTCTCTCCTGAAAATGGCCCTGATGTGCCTTCCACCTGCCGTTTTAGGGATCGAACATACTGCGGCACAGAGCGTTCACATTTTTTACCGAAGTTAGCCCGAGCGCCCGTACATACACCGGCGAGCGGATGAGGTCGTGAACACGCAGCGCTCAGAATCGGCGGCTAAGGCCCTGCTCATCACTCCGATGGTGGCACAGAACAGGCAACGGGAAACGACACGGCAATCCTGGTCTCGGTCTCGTTCGGCCATTCGTGAAGGGCGCGGGAAAACGTCACCGCGCAATACCGGGGAGCCTTGCTCTTCTCAGCCCGTGGACGCGTCACATTTCGCGGCGCGTCCGAATCCGGTCAGGTGGCCGCGACCCAGCGCCGCAGTTTCAGCCGCACGGCCTCGACGTACTCCGGCGGCAGTTCGCCCTGCTCGACGGCCGCGACGGGCTCGTTCGCCCCCTGCGGCGCCGTCGCGGAATCGGCGGGGGTCACGCCGTATTCGATGCCGTAGTACAGGTACAGGGCGTGTTCCTGCTCCAGCATCAGATCGCCCTCGTCGAGCCGGACGTGCGGCGCCTGGCGCACCGTCTCCTTCAGCACCGAGACGGTCAGCGTGTCGCCGTCGAAGGCCGCACCGTCGAGCGGTACGAAGCTCTCGTTGGTGCCGAACAGGCCGGTCTGCACGGTGATCCACGCCGGTTGCTCGGTGGTCTCGTCGAGGAACAGCTGCCCGACGATCCCGATCCGATGCCCCGCCGGATCGAAGACCTCGCACCCGAACAGGTGCAGTGCTTCCCGCTGACCGATCATGCCCGACCGCCTCCCCGAACTCGCCGCTCGCCCAGTCTGCCCCGGCCGCGGCCGGACCGGCACCCCGGAAAGGTGCATCCGCGACCGGCCGCCTTGGTCCCGAACCACCGCCGGAACCCGTTGCGGCGGCGGGGAATCCGAACGCGCCGTGCGCGAGCCGCGCGGGTGTCCCACCTGGATGGACGGACCCGGCGCCCGCGCCACCCGGCACCGGCCGGTAGAACTGGCACGCTCACGGGTACACCTCGCACGGCCGAGGCGGGCGGATCGTTCGAAGATCGCGCCGTCGGCACCCGCGAGCTCCGCATCTCCCAGTCGAAGGACGCCAGCACCATGTCAGAGCAACCCGACCACCCCGGACCGCCGCCGATCACCGACGAGATGCGGGAGCAGGCCAGGCAGACTCCGAACAGCTGGCTCTACATCGTCGACCCCGGCTACCAGGAGTCCGGGGACGACGTGCCGCCGGAAGGCGTCGTCGGCGCGTACCACATCGACGCCGACGGCGAGATCGATCCGGAGTTCCAGTACAACGACGAGTACGAGCCCTCGGACCTCACCTTCGCCCTGCCGGAACCGGTCAACGAGCTGGAGCGGGTGCTGCACCGCATCGCCACCGGCGAGGCGCCCGACACCGAGCTCGCCCCGGCGGTGCTGGCGGCCGAGGTGCTGATCTACGACCCGGAGAACGGCGCGGGCGAAGCGGCCGTGTACGTCGCCGAACTCGACGACGGCAGCCAGCTCGTTCCCGCGTGCACCTCGGTGGAGCGGGTTCCGGAGGGCTGGCCCGGTTCCCGCCGGGTGTCCGGCGCGGAGCTCCCGGAGCTGCTGGGCGGACTCGACCTGGGCCTGAACCTGGACGACTCGGTCCGCGCCGTCATCCCCCACCACGTCCTCAACGACGCCTCGTCACCGAACTAGGCATGCCGTCGTTCCTGGTGTCCGGGTCTCATCGGCTCCGCTGCTGACAGGACACCGCCGAGCACGCCCGGCGCACGTCGGACCGCGCCCGCCCCGCCCGGTTTCCGGGCGGGGCGGTTTCGCGCGCGGGGTGCGTCGGAGGTGGCCGGGGGTGGGGCGCGGTGCATAGCCTCGGCGGGGTGAGCGATCAATCGGCCGGGACGCCCGGCGACATCGAGAACTACGCGCTGCTCTCGGATCTGCGGACCGCCGCGCTCGTCGGCCGTGACGGCTCGGTGGACTGGCTGTGCCTGCCGCGATTCGACTCGCCGTCCTGCTTCAGCCGCCTGCTCGGCGACGAGCGCAACGGTCACTGGCAGATCGCCCCCACCGGGCCGGTGCGCGAGGTGCGTCGCCGGTACCGGGACAACTCGCTGGTCGTGGAGACGTACTTCGAGACCGACGGCGGCGTGTTCCGGCTGGTCGACAGCATGCCGCCGCACGAGAAGAACCAGCACGACCCGCCGTGCCTGGTGCGCATGGTGGAGGGCGTCTCCGGCGAGGTCGACATCCGGCTGCGCTGGGTGGTGCGGTTCGCCTACGGCGACGCGGTGCCGTGGATGCGCCACATCCGGCAGAGCGAACCGGAGCTCGACGAGTACATCCTCGCGATCGCCGGGCCGCACACCGTGGTGCTGCGCGGCGATCTGCTGCCGCAGCGGGTTCCGGACCAACGCGCGCACGAGCTGGTGTTCACGTTGCGCGAAGGGCAGCGTCGTTCCTGGGTGATGCAGTGGTCCAGCGATCACGACGAAGTGCCGCCGCGGATGGACCCGGTGCAGGAGACCCAGGACAGCGAGGACTTCTGGCACGACTGGACCAGCAAGATCAACTACACCGGCCCGCACGCGAAGGCGGTGTACCGGTCGCTGGCCACGCTCAAAGCGCTCACCTACGCCCCCACCGGCGGCATCGTCGCCGCGCCGACGACCTCGCTGCCGGAGGCGTTCGGCGGCAACCGCAACTGGGACTACCGCTACTGCTGGCTGCGGGACGCGACGCTGGTGCTGCTGGCGCTGGACAACTTCGGGTGTTCCGCGGAGGCCGCCGCGTGGCGGCGCTGGCTGGTGCGCGCCGTCGCGGGCGACCCGGCGGACGTGCAGATCATGTACGGCGTGGCCGGTGAGCGGCACCTGCTGGAATGGGAGCTCGACTGGCTGCCCGGCTATCAGGGCGCGCAGCCGGTGCGCGTCGGCAACGGCGCCTACCGGCAGCAGCAGCTCGACGTCTACGGCGAGGTGATGGACGCGCTGCACCTGGCGCGGGAACGCGGGCTCGCGGAGAACGCCGACACCTGGGCGTTGCAGCGCGGCATGCTCAAGCACCTCGAAACGATCTGGCAGGAGCCGGACAAGGGCCTGTGGGAGGTGCGCGGGCCGGACCGGCACTTCACGCACTCGCGGGTGATGGTGTGGGTCGCGTTCGACCGCGCCGTGCGGGCCGCCGAGGAGGACGGGCTGCCGGGGCCGGTGCAGCGCTGGCGGGAGCTCCGGGACGCGGTGCACGCCGAGGTGCTGGAGAAGGGCTGGAACGCGGAGCTGGGCGCGTTCACCCAGTACTACGGCGGCACCACTGTGGACGCGGCGACGCTGCTGATCCCGTCGGTGGGCTTCCTGCCCGGCGACGACGAGCGGGTGCGCAGCACGATCCGGGTGGTGGAGCGGGAACTGCGCCACGGCGTGCTGGTGGACCGGTACACCACGGGCGAGGACATCAGCGAGGTCGACGGGCTCATCGGGCGCGAGGGCTCGTTCCTGGCGTGCTCGTTCTGGCTGGTCGACGCGCTGGCGTTGAGCGGGCGCCGGGACGAGGCGGTGGCGATGTTCGACGAGCTCGTGGGGCTCGCCAACGACGTCGGGCTCTACGCGGAGGAGTACGACGTCCACTCCGGACGGTTCACCGGCAACTTCCCGCAGGCCTTCAGCCACCTGGGCCTGGTCAATTCGTCCGCCGTGCTCTACGGCGGGCACACTCGGGGCGAGTCCAGCAGGCGCAACGGAAGGGATCCTCGGTGAAGGCGGCGACGGTAGTGCCCGGCAAGCCGGAGTTGGCGGCGGTATCCGAGCTCCCGGAGCCGACACCGGGACCGGGCGAACTGCTGGTCGACGGCCTGCTGGTGGGCGCGTGCGCGACCGATCACGACGTGACGCACGCCGCGCACGGCGTGCTGCCGCCGGGTCAGGACCGGATGGTGCTGTTCCACGAGTCCCTCGGCCGGGTGCGGTACGCGCCGGCGATCAGCGGTTTCAGCGAGGGCGATCTGGTCGTGGGCGTGGTGCGCAGGCCGGATCCGCACCCGTGCCAGGCGTGCGCGGCCGGGCAGTGGGATTTCTGCCTCAACGGCGAGTTCACCGAGTGCGGCATCAAGGAGCTGGACGGTTTCGGCGCGCAGCGCTGGACGATCGAACCCCGGTTCGCGATCAAGGTCCCGTCCGGGCTGGGCGATCTCGGGGTGCTCACGGAACCGGCTTCGGTGGTGACGAAGGCGTGGGAGCAGGCCGAGCTGATCGGCCGCCGCGCCTACTACGCGCCGCGGCACGCGCTGGTCACCGGCGCGGGCGCGATCGGGCTGCTGGGCGCGTTGCTCGGGGTGCAGCAGGGGCTGGACGTGCACGTACTGGATCAGGTGACCGACGGGCCGAAACCGGATCTGGTGCGGCGCCTGGGCGCGACTTACCACACCTCGTTGGACGATCTGGGCTGCGAACCGGACGTGGTGATCGAGGCGACGGGCGCGGGCGAGGTGGTGTTCGACGTGCTGCGCCGCACCGCCCGCAACGCGATCACGGTGCTCACCGGCATCGCGGGGCACGACCGGACGCTGCCGGTGCCCGCCGGTGCGATCAACGACGAGCTGGTGCTGGACAACGACGTGGTGGTGGGCAGCGTCAACGCGAACCTGCGCCACTACGAGCAGGCGGTCCGCTCCCTCGCGGACGCGGACCCGGCCTGGCTGGGCGACTTGATTAGCCGTCGCGTCCCGCTGGACTCGTGGACCGACGTCCTCACCCGGGCCGACGACGACGTGAAACCCGTGGTGGACCTGCAGGCCTGAGACGCGACGAGCCCGCGCCGGTGCTCGGCGCGGGCTCGCGGTCTGCCGCGGTGGGATCAGAACACTACGACGCCCTGCGGGGAGGGCTGCAGGGTGCCGATCTGCATGCTCTTGACCGCGATCTCAACCGCGCCGCTGTCGCCGTTGAAGCCCTCGACCTCGGCGTTGACCTCGCCGTTCATGTCCGACGGGGTCGCGGTGAAGCCGGAGGCGACCTGGGCGTCCGGGTCGGACTTCTCGGCGCGCTCGATCTTCACACCGGCGAAGGCGGTCTTGCCGGGCTCCAGGGTCAGGCCCGCGTCCGGGCCGGGCAGGTTGACGTTCTCGGTGGGCACGTCGATTGCCTCGCCCGCCATGTTGGTCGGGGTGAGGTTCACCCAGCCGCCGAGCTCGCAGGACTTGTCCGAGGTGTTCTCCAGCTGGACCAGGAACCTGCTGCTGGCACCCGCGTCGGAGGGCTGCGCCTGCATGGTGACCTTGAAGTCCTCCGCCGAGCAGTTGGAGGCGGAGATGTCGTCGTGCGTGCCGCTGGCGTGGTCGTCGGACGGGGCGAGGTCGGACCCCATGCCCTCCGTGGCGGGTGCGGTGTCGGAGCCCATGCCCTCCTGGCCCACCGCGGAGTTCGTCGCAGCCTGGCCGCCGCAGCCGGCGAGCAGCAGCGCGCCCCCGGCCAATGCCGCCACCGTGGTCGCCGTACGAGTCCGCTTCAACATCACTTCAGCCTTTCCTCGGATGTGCGCCGGTGTCCCCCCGCGCTTTCTCTACCCGTAGGACGTCCGCCTGCTCGGCGAGTTGCACGGCCAGGCGAAAAATTTCGGATCACCCGCCGAACTATCTGGATCTGCGCAGGTGAACGGCCGGATCGGGCGAAGAGGACGGCGGCGGCCCGTCACACGTGGTCGGCGATGAACGCCCGGATGCGTTCCGGGGAGCAGGGGCGGGCAAAGAAGTAGCCCTGCCCGGTCTCGCACCCGATCTCCGCCATCCGGCGGGCCTGGGCGTGGGTCTCGACGCCTTCGGCGGTGACGGTCAGCCCGAGGGTGTGCGCCAGGTCGACGAGGGTGCCGACGATGCGGGCGTCGACGGGGTCGGCCTTCTCCGGGTCGCGCAGCCCGTACATGAAGGAACCGGCGATCTTCAGCTCGTGCACCGGCAGGTGCCGCAGGTAGGCGAGGTTCGAGTAGCCGGTGCCGAAGTCGTCGATGGCGATGCGCACGCCCATCTTGGTCAGCGCCCACAGGGTTTCGATCGGTTCGTCGGCGGTGCCCATCACGGCGCTCTCGGTGAGTTCGAGCTGCAGCCGGGACGGGTCGAGGTCCGTTTCGCGCAGGATCGTCTCGACGTCGGTGACGAGGTTGGGGTCGCGGGATTGCCGGACCGCGAGGTTGACGCTGACGAACGGGGCGGCGTCGCCGAACTCGACCTGCCACTGCTTGGCCTGCCTGCACGCCTGGCGCAGCACCCAGCGGCCGAGCGGCACGATGAGCCCGGTCTCCTCCGCCAGAGAGATGAACCGGTCCGGGCCGAGCCTGCCGAGGTCGGGGTGCCACCAGCGGGCGAGGGCTTCGACGCCGACCACGCCGAATTCGCGCAGGCCCACCAGCGGCTGGTACTCGACGAAGAACTCTTCGCGTTCCAGCGCGGCGGGCATGGTGGCCGAGAGCCGGTATTGCGCGACTTCGGTGGCGTTGCGTTCGGGGTCGAACAGCGCCCAGCGGCCCTTGCCTTCGGCTTTCGCCCAGTACAGGGTCACGTCTGCGTCGCGCATGAGTTCGGCGGCGCTCTGGCCGTGCACGCGGCGTTCGACGATGCCGATGCTGGCGGAGACGGACAGTTCGTGGCCGCCGATGCGGATGGGCTCGATGAGGGTGTCGAGGATTTCGTCGGCGATCTCGATGGCTTGTTCGGTGCCGGGCGAATCCTCGATGAGGATGACGAATTCGTCGCCGCCCATTCGCGCCACCAGCCGGTCCTCGCCGTGCACGGACAGCCCGAGCCGTTCGGCCACGGCGACGAGCAGGTCGTCGCCGACGTGGTGGCCGAGGCTGTCGTTGATGACCTTGAACCCGTCGAGGTCCATGTAGCACAGCGCGACGCGGCCGCCTTGGTCTCGGCTGCGCATGGCGAAGGTGAGGCGTTCCATGAACAGCGCCCGGTTCGGCAGCCCGGTCAGCGGATCGTGCATCGCCTGGTGGCGCAGCCGGTCCTGCAGCAGTTTCCGCTCGGTGACGTCTTCGACCATGGCCACCTGGTAGAGCGGCATGCCGTCTTCGCCGCGCACCAGGGAGACGATCACCTCGGTCCAGGCGCGGCCGCCGTCGGGGCGGGTGAACTGCTTCTCGACGCGGTACTGGTCGCGTTCGCCGCGCACGAGTTCCTCGTAGAGCCGCCAGAAGCCTTCGGAGTCCGCGGGATGCAACCAGTCGTGCATGGTCATCCGCCGGAGCTCGTCGGCGGGGCGTCCGAGGATGCGCCGCAGCGAGGAGTTCACTTCGAGGACGTGCCCGGCCATGTCGGCGATGCAGATGCCGATGGCGGCTTCGGCGAAGATCGCCCGGAAGCGGGCTTCGCTGGTGCGCAGGGCTTGTTCGACGGCGTCGCGGGCGTCGAGCACGGCCTGCCGGATGGCTTCTTGTTCGTCGAGGGTGCGTTTGCGGGCGGCCTGCACGAATCCGGTGCACACGGCGCCTTGCAGCGCGGCGATGCGCCGCCGCCAGCCGGGGCCTTCGTCGAGGTGCAGGACGTCGAGGAATTCGTCGCCGATGAGGTCGATGGTGCGGGCCAGCGAGTCGGCGCTGGTGAAGTGCACGGCGACGAGGTCGTCACCGACGCCGTGGCCGGGCGCCGGGTCGAACGGGTCGGAGAGCAGGGCGTCCACCAGCCGGTCGGTATAGCCGAGTAGTCGGCCTTCGACTTCCGCACTGGTCATCGGAACGTAGCTGGTGCCCATCAAGGCTTGGGCCCATACCGCCGCGAACCGCCTGCGGTCGGTTCTGCTCACCGCCGGCTCCGTCTCTTGAGCGCTGGGAACCGGTGTGGTCCACCCCGTCATGCCCGTGGCGCCCTCCACTCGATTCGTTCCTCGGCTCGCCCTCTGGCCCCTGCCCTCGTCCGGACTTGCCCTGGTGGATCGGGTCGTTCGGAGCATACGACCGGTGTCGCTGGGAGGTCGAACCCGTACTTCCGCCCACCCAGGGTAGCCATTCGTGTCGAACTGGCAGGCCAGTAGCCCCTGCGCAGGTCCTGCGGTCGCGCCCGGTTCACTCGACGGCCGGGTGCGGAGGCGCAAAACATGCGGATTCCCCTCACTGCCGCTGAGATGTCGCTCGACGTGATCGAGCGTCCGGATTGCGCCATTCCGGTTAATTGCCCACTTCTGCGCTGCCGAGACCGGGGATCACTCGCCAGAATTTTCGAGCCGGGGCAGTTCCCGCCGCCCCCGGCCCCGACTCCCCGAGAGGGCCACCTTCGATGACGCATTCGAGTGGACGCGCTCGCCGGCGCGGCTTGATCTCCCTACTCTCGATCACCTGGGCGTGCACGCTGCTGACGTTCCCCGCGCACGCCGGCACATCCCCTCTCCGAATGGAGAATCCGATGAGCTCCGAGGTGAACGACCCGGCCGCGGCGCCGGGGAGCGACCACGCGATGGGTTCGCAGATCCGCAAGCACGAGGGCGGCGGCGAGCCGCGCACCGCACCGGAGAAGTCTCCGCTGGCCACCGTCGAGGGCATCGACGTTAGCGGCCACCAGGGCAATGTGGACTGGCCCGGTCACTGGAACCAGGGCAAGCGGTTCACCTTCGTGAAGGCGACCGAGGGCACCACCTACCGGAACCCGTACTTCGCGCAGCAGTACAACGGTTCCTACGACGTCGGCATGATCCGCGGCGCCTACCACTTCGCGCTGCCGGACGTGTCGAGCGGAGCGGCGCAGGCGAACTTCTTCGTGGATCACGGCGGCGGCTGGTCACCGGACGGCAAGACGCTGCCGGGCGCGCTGGACATGGAGTACAACCCGTACGGCGACACCTGCTACGGGCATTCGCCGAGCTCGATGACCGGGTGGATCAAGGACTTCAGCGACACGTACTTCCACCGCACCGGGCGCTATCCGGTGATCTACACGAGCACCAACTGGTGGAACCAGTGCGCGAACGGCGACTTCAGCTCCACGAGTCCGCTGTGGGTAGCCCGGTACGCGGGCAGCGTCGGAGCGCTCCCCTACAACTGGGGTTTCCACACGTTCTGGCAGTACAGCTCGACGCCGATCGATCAGAACTCCTTCAACGGCGCGTACGGCCAGCTGGAGGCCCTCGCGGGGGGCTGACGCGCTGCCCGAGGGACTGCCTCCTTCGACCGGTGCGGCCGGGTGAACGGGCCGTTCACCTCAACGACGACATCAGGTGAGTGCCCCCTTCGGCCGGTGGGACCGGCCGAAGGGGGGCATTCGCTTTGTCGGCGCCGGTGTGCCGAATCCGTTCCGGCGGCGGGGCTCCGACTGCGATGATCACCTGCATGGGTGAGGTCGATGCCGGTGCCGGGCCGCCGGTTCGGCGGGAGCGGCGAGCCGGACTGGTGCTGACGATCGTGCTCGCCGTGGTGGTGCTGGCGGGGACGAGCGCCGGGCTGCTGCTGTTCGACCAGCGCAGCACCGGGGCGGACGCGCTGCGCACGGGCGGTCTCGCCGCCGGGTCCGTGGTCGCGCTGTACGCGCTGTGGCTCAACGATCGGCGGCGGCGCGTGGAGGAACGACGGCAGAAGCTGGACCAGCGGCGCCAAGCACTCGACCAGGAGCGCTACGACCTGGAGCGCAGGCGCCAGGAGCTGGAGGACCGCCGCACCGATCACGACCGGGACCGCGCCGACGACGAACGTTTCGCCCGCGCCGTGGAGCTGCTCGGGCACGAGGCCGATCAGGTCAGGGTCGGCGCGATGCACGCGCTGGCGGGCTTGGCGCGCAGCAGGCCGTACTACACGCAGACCGTGCTGGACGTGCTGTGCTCCTACCTGCGCCGCCCGTTCGATCATCCTAAGTGGACGATTCCGGAGTCGGACGCGGTGCCGGATCACGTCGGTGGGTACCCGCCGATCGCGCCGGAGCTGGAGCGGGAGCGGCACGCGCGGCAGACCGCGCAACGCCTGATCATCGAGCTGTTGCCGACGCGGGACGAGCCTGATCCCACGATCTACGACCTCGACCTGACTCGGGCCTGGCTGGAGCGGTTCAACCTGTCGGATCGCGTCGTGGGCCGGATCGCGGCGTACCGCTGCCGGTTCCGGCACACCACGAACCTCAGCCGCGCGGTGTTCCACGGCGACGTGCACTTCCGGGATTCGGTGTTCCTGGGGCGCATTCGGGCGACGGGCTCGGAGTTCCGCGGCGCCTTGGAACTTCGCGGGATCCGCACCCTGGACCCGTGCGATTTCGATCGGGCGCGGTTCTCGCGGAACGTGGACCTCAAGCGGATGAGCTGCGCGGCCAGGTGGTTCGTGCGGGACGTCGAGTTCGGCGGTGACGTGGATCTGCGTTCGACCCGGCTGAACGGTGGCATCGACCTGCGGCTGAGCGCTCCGGTGCACGAGGTGCTGCTGGACGATCTGCTGGTCGCCGACGGCTCCACGCTCCCCGACCGGTGGGATTCCGTTGCGGCGCAACAGGAGCAGTTGAATGCGTAAGTACGGACTGCTCGCGACGGTCCTGCTCGCGGCGCTGGTGCTGTTCGGCGTGAGCGCGGCGCTGCTGGTGTTCGACGCCCGCGTGAACGGCGCGGACGCGTTGCGCACCGGCGGTTTCGCGGCGGGTTCGGTGGTCGCGCTCTACGCGCTGTGGCTCAACGATCGGCGCCGCCGCGTCGACGAGGGCAGGCAGCAGCTGGAGGGGGCGCGGACCGACCTCGACCGGGAACGCATCGCCGACGAGCGCTTCGCCCGCGCCGTGGAACTGCTCGGGCACGAGGCCGATCAGGTGCGGGTCGGCGCGCTGCACGCCTTGGCGGCGCTGGCCCGCAGCTCTCCCGGCCACACCCAGACGGTGCTGGACGTCCTGTGCTCTTACCTGCGGCGACCGTTCGCGCATCCGCGCTACGACGGGGGCGAGTGGGAGCGGGACGAGCGCAACGCGGCGGACCGCGAGCTCCAGGTGCGGCTGACCGCGCAGCGGCTCATCACCGACCTGCTCCCGCCCGTGGAGGCCGACTCGCCCGCTCACGACTTGGACTTCACGAACGCGACGCTGGAGTACTTCGACCTTTCCGGGCGCCGGATCGGCACGTTGGTGGCGCGCTACGCGCGGCTGTTCCACGACAACAACTTGAGCCGGTGCGAGGTGACCGGTCCGGTGTGGATGACCCGCGCCACCGTGCACGCGGGCGGCCGGTTCCGCTGCCGGGACGCGGTGTTCCGCGGTCGCGCCCAGTTCGCCGGGGTCGAGTTCGGCGGGCCGGTCGCGTTCGACCGCTCGGTGTTCCACGGCGTGGCCGATTTCTACGGCGCGGCGCTGCACTCCGAGGTGAGCTTCGCGGACTGCCGCTTCGAGGACGCGGCGAAGTTCAGCGACGCCACCTGCAAGGACACCGATCTGGACGCGCTGTTGAGCACGGCCGCCGTCCGGCCCGCGCCGCAGTAGCAGCGCAGCACGGCTACCAGCGCGAAGCGGAACACGGCTCCGGTCGTTCCGGAGGGAGCCTCGCGATGGACGAGGGCACTGCCCGGCCGAAGCGGGCGATCCGCGCTACGACGCGCGCCACGTGGTCGGCCTGCGTCGACGGACCGCGCCGGAACTGATCACGGCTCCGGGCAAGTGCTCGGCCGGAACGTGCCGCGCGGCCCCGCATCCGGAGTCGCCCGCGCGGTGCCGGAGTTCGCCCGGCCGGTGCGGCGCCGAGCGAGCATCGCGCCTGGTCAGCGCAATGTGCACATTGTTCTCGGCCAGGGCGGGAATTGTCCCGTCGGCCACGACGTGATCGTGCCCAATGTTGGTTGGAAGCGCCGCCCCGACCGTGCCTAGCGTGATCGACGTGCGGCGCTCCAGGGGTGAGCGCCGAAATCGAACGGCCGATCGCCGAATTCGAGATCGGCCCGAACGGGGAGGAATTCTCATGCGCTCGAAGGCATTCCGCCTCATCGCCGGAACCACCGCGGGCACCGCCGCCTGCATGGCGCTGCTCGTCGCGCCCGCCTCGGCCGCACCGGATGTGACCGCCAAGGCCGACCACGGCTACTCGGTGACGTGCAAGGGCGGCAAGGCGAACCTGTCCTGGTCCACCGGCGCCACCAACACCCGCGTCTACTACAACAACCACTGCTCGACCACCGCGAAGGTCTCGGTGCAACTGGCCGACGCGGAGAACACCTGGCTGGAGTGCCTGTCCATGCCGGCGGGCAAGAAGAGCAGCAAGGAGTTCAACCACGGCCTCAGCGGCTCCATCCAGAAGATGATCAAGGGCTGCTGAGCCGCCTCCCGGATGCCCCGTTCGCCCGTGAACTGGTCCCCGGTGGTTGGACTGGAAAGTCAGTTCCAGCTACCGGGGAGTGGTTCGTGTATCCGCATAGTTCGTTGTCGCGGGAGCAGCGTGAGGCCGCTGTGGTGTTGTTCGGGGCTGGTCATGGGGCGGTGTCGGCTGCGGCCCGGTTGGGGGTGTCGGCTTCGGCGGTGAGAACGTTGCGGGATCGATGGTTGTTGCGCGGCCCGGGAGCGTTGATCATGAAACCGACCAAACGGTCCTACTCGTTCGAGTTCAAACTCGACGTGGTGCTGCGGTTCGTGGCCGGGCAGGCCACGGCGGCCGAGCTGGCCGCCGAGCATGACCTGTCGTCACCGAAGCAGGTGAAAAATTGGGCGCGCCAATATCGGCGTGACGGCGAGGATGCGTTGCGCCCCAAGCGGGAAGGCCGCCCACCCCGCGAACCACAACCACCACCGGACGGCGAGACGGCCGAACTGGAACGGTTGCGGACGGAGAATCTGCGGTTGTCCGCGGAGAACGCCTACCTAAAAAAACTGCGGGCCTTGAAGGAACAGGGGCGAGGGTAAAAACCCAGGTCATCGTCACCCTCAAGGCGCACTATCCGCTTGCGGTACTGCTGGAGGTCGCGGGCCTGGCCCGGTCGACGTTCTTCTATCACCAGGCCCGGCTCGACCGGCCGGACCCGCACGCCCGGCTGAAACAGGCCGTGACCGACGTGTTCCAGCAGGCCCACGGCCGTTACGGGCACCGCCGCGTCCACGCCATGCTGCACCGCCACGGCCTGAGACCGGCGAAAAAGACCGTCCTGCACATCATGCGCACCCTCGGCCTGGCCTGCACAGTCCGCCGCCGACGCCGCTACTCATCCTGGAAGGGCGAGGCCGGCACCACCGCCGGCAACGTCCTGGACCGCGACTTCACCGCCCCGGCACCGAACACCAAATGGGTCACCGACATCACCGAACTCCGTGTCGGCACAAGCAAAATCTATCTCTCACCGATCATCGACCTGTTCGACCGCTCCGTCGTGTCCTACTCCTGGAGCACCCGACCCGACACCCACCTGACCAACTCATCACTGACCAAAGCCATCGCCACCCTCAACACCGGCCACACCCCACTCGTGCACACCGACCAAGGCTTCCACTACCGACACACCTCCTGGCGCCAACTGCTACACGAGGCAAACCTGACACCCTCCATGTCCCGGAAAGCGACCTGCCTCGACAACGCCGTCGCCGAAAACTTCTTCAGCCACCTCAAAGAAGAACTCTTCCACCACCACAACTACAACACCCCCGACGAGTTCACCACCGCCCTCGAGAACTACCTCGACTGGTACAACACCACCCGCATCTCCACCACACTGAAGAACCTCACCCCCACCGAATACCGAGCCCAGGCCCTCACCACCTAGCCTTCACTCACCCAGTCCAACAAACAGGGACCACTTCACCGCTCCCGCTGGGCGGACGGGGCATTCGTCGTGCGGGGGCGCGTTACTCGGCGGCGCTCTGGCTGATCTGGGTGGCGATCAGCACGTCGCCCTTGATCGGCTCGTCGGCGGGCCAGGTGGCGGCCTCGTGCGCGGCCGGGCCGTCCGGGATGCCGGGGAGGTCGAACTCGACGGCGGTGGGCACGGCCGGGTTGGCCGGAGCGTCGACCTTCTGCAGGATCCGGGAGATCCCGAACAGGCTCCCGTCCACGCTCACCGGTTTCTCCGGGGTGTGGTCCACCTGGACCTCAACGCCCGGAATCTTGTCGGCGCCGTTGAAGAAGGCGAAGTCGGCGGAGCCGCCTTCCAGCTTGCAGTTGGTGTGCGGGCTCGCGGCGGTGTACTTGACCAGGAACGCCTCGTACTCGCCCGGTTCGGCGAGGTCCCTGGTCACTTCGATGTTCAAGTCGTCGCTGGTGCACAGCGTGTCGCTGGGGTTCGCCAGCGCGGAACCGGCGGCCAATGTGGACAGGCCGAGGGCGAGGCCCGCGACGGCGGTGGCGGCGATGGTGCGGCGGAGCTTCGCGGTCATGGTCCGTCTCCTTGCTCGATCGGCTTCTTGATCTCCAAGACGCGCGGGGTCCACGCCGGGTGCTCGGGTATGCGATGAGCCACAGAAGAGCAACGCCGACCGGTCAGCGACGTTCTACACGCACACACCGGTACGGGGGCGGGGGGCGCGCCGGTGTGGGAGCGGGGGCGCACCGGGTGTGGGCGGTGCGCCCCCGCTCGGCCTCCCGCGCGCGGTCCGCCGGGTCGGGGTACCGACGTCGCGACGGCAGGAGGCCGTTCCGGATTCGAGGCGGGAAGGGGAGGGGACCGCTCGAACCCGGAAGTCTCAGCCGAACAGGCCCGGTTCCGGCTTGGGAAGTTCGCCGCGCAGCACGGAGTTGCAGGCTCCGCAGGTCGGCGCGAACACCCAGTCCGATTCGGAGGGTTCCGCCGCGAGCTCGATCTCGGCGCCGCACACCGAGGTGGCGGTGGACTGGCCGCACCACCGGCGGCCCCGGAAGGCGTGCCGCACGGAATCGCCACCAGGGCGCCAGAAGTGCCGATCCGAGTCAGCCATCGGACACCGCCGCGCAGTCCCGGCAGGCGTCGCGGTCGAAGGTCCCGTCCGGCGAAGCACCGCGCCGCAGGTGCAACGGCCCGTAGACGAAGGCCCCGCAGATCGCGGGCAACGCACCGCCGTCCGTCCGCCGCACCACGTGCCACCGCGAATCCACCGGCCCGCACGACGCGACCCAGATCAAGCGCTCCATCGGATCACCTCCAGTGCGAGCGTGAACCCCTAATTGATTCAGTAACTGACACTGTCAGAACTTATTTCTGATTTTGTCATTGATCAAGAGCCCCTTTCGAGTGATCCACCTGGTGCGTGAGTGATCGTTAGGGTTGGCGCATGTCGACAGCTCGCCGCAGGCAACTAGGTTCTTGGCTGGTCAAATTGCGTAAGCAGGCCGGTTGCGACGTAGCGGAGGCGAGCCGTGCGCTCGGCTGCTCGGAATCCAAGATCCGCCACGTCGAGGCAGGCCGTTCCAAGGTCAAGAAAGCTGAGCTCGCACTGCTGGTGGAGCGCTACGAGGCGTCCGCCGAAGTCCGTGCACAGCTGGAGAAAACCCGGCTGCACACGGAAGAGCGCGGCTGGTGGGAGTCCTACCGGGTGCCGGAGTGGTTCGCGCCGTTCGTCGACTTCGAATCGTTCGCGACGGAGGCGGCCAACTTCGAGCTCGATCTGATTCCCGGCCTGCTTCAAACCGAGCGCTATGCGTACGAGATCCATCGCGCCGGTCGGTACACCACCAATCCGCAGGACATCGCTCGCCGGGTCAAGGCTCGCGTCGAGCGGCAGAAGCGCCTGGTGGACGAGACACCGATCCAGCTCAGAGCGGTGATCAACGAAGCCGCACTGCAACGCGTGGTGGGAAGCCACGACGTGATGGCCGAACAACTTCAACAGGTCGCGGAGTTCTGCGACCTACCGAACGTCATCGTTCAGGTCCTCCCGTACGAAGCAGGAGCGCACGCATCTCCCAGCGGATCGTTCATCGTGCTGTCCTTCGAACATCCCGAAGACGAAGCGATCGGGTTCCTCGACACTCCGCTGGGCGGCCACATCGTCGACAGCGCCGAGGACGTGAGCGCACTGCGATACGTGTTCGACGAACTGCGCTCCAACTCGCTGCCCGTCGCTGCGACACTGGAACGGGTGACCGCTGCGCGGGACGCCCACCAGTGCCAGCACGGAAAGGTGTGACAGTGGATCTTCACGACACGAAGTGGCGCAAATCCTCCCGGTCGAACTCCGGAGGCAACTGCGTGGAAGTGGCGATCACCCGAACCTCGGTCGGACTGCGCGACACCAAGAATCGAGCCGCAGGCCACCTCGCCACCGGCCAAACCCAGTGGACCGCGTTCCTCACGGCCATCAAATCCGGTCGCTACGAGCGCTGATCACGCGACACCTGGAAAAGCCCGCATTAAACCGAAATCGGAGCCAATCGATGGAGACGCGTCCTCTCGCCAGTACGGATTCGACGACCGTTACGCCGCCGATCAGCGGCTGGCGAACCAGCACTCGGACCTCCGCCACGCAGACCTGCATCGAAGTAGGCGGGGCACCGGGGATCGCCGGCATCCGCGACTCCAAGGAACGAGACGGGCCGGTGCTGGCGATTCCTCGCGCTCGCTGGCAGGAATTCCTCGAACAGCTCAAATCCGGTGGCCGGCGAAGCTGAAATCCCGCAACCGAGGCGGCGCAGCATGAAACCGATTCCCACCGGCTAGCGCAAATCGAGCCGTTCGCATCAGGTCTCCAACTGCGTCAAAGTCGGCCGGATCGCAGTCGGCACCGCCGGGCGCGACACCGAGGACCGCAAGACCGGGCATATATCGATCAACCCGACCGGTGGTCAAGGTCCCTCTCAGCTATCAAGTTCGGCCGCTGCCACCGCTGATGTGAAACAGCCTGGTTCACCCGGATCGCGATCACCCTCATCGCGAACGCATCGAAGATGTGAAGGAGGTTCGATGACCACATCGATACCGGACGGATGGCACAAGTCCAGCAAATCGGGTCAGCAGACCAACTGCGTTGAGGTCGGCCACGTAGCCGAGGGCGCGGCGGTACGCGATACGAAGCACCGCGCCGCCGGGCACTTCATAGCCACTGGCGACCAGTGGTCCGCATTCGTCTTAGCGATCAAGACCGGTCGCTACGAGCGCTGAACCAAAAACGGCCCGTTCTCCCGCCGGAGCGGTGAGAACGGGCCGTTCCGCTTGCTGTGTCAGCCGAACAGCGCCGGGAGGGTTCCCTCCCAGGCCGCGCGGAGTTCCGTCAGCGGGATGTCGGCGATGTCCTGGATGTCCAGGCTGGACGCGGCCGCGTCGGCGACGCCGACCTTCGCGCAGGGCAGCTCGCGCGCCGCGCACATGTCGGTGAAGCGCAGTTCCTCGCTGCGCGGCACCGCAACCAGCACGCGACCGGCCGACTCCGAGAACAGCGCCACGAACGGGTCCGCGCCCTCGGGCAGGATCACCCGGGCACCGCACTCGCCGATCAGCGCGGTCTCCACCAGCGCCTGCGCCAGCCCGCCCTCGGACAGGTCGTGCGCGGCGGAGATCATGCCGTCGCGGGAACCGGCCAGCAGCACCTCGGCGAGCAGCTTCTCCCGCGCCAAGTCCACCTTCGGCGGCGTGCCGCCGAGGTGACCGTGCACGACCCGCGCCCACTCCGAGCCGCCGAACTCCTCGCGGGTGTCCCCGAGCAGCAGCAGCGTCTCGCCCTCCTCACCGCCGATGCCGGTGGGGATGCGGCGCGTCACGTCGTCGATCGTGCCCAGCACGCCCACCACCGGAGTCGGCAGGATCGGCTGGCTGCCGGTCTGGTTGTAGAAGCTGACGTTGCCGCCCGTCACCGGGATGCCCAGCTCCACGCAGGCGTCCGCGAGACCGCGCACCGCCTGCTGGAACTGCCACATCACGCCCGGATCCTCCGGCGAACCGAAGTTCAGGCAGTTCGTCACCGCCATCGGCGTGGCACCGGTCGTGGCGACGTTGCGGTACGCCTCCGCCAACGCCAGCTGCGCGCCCGCGTACGGGTCCAGCCGGGTGTAGCGGGCGTTGCAGTCCGTGGCGATCGCGACGCCGCGGCCCGTCTCCTCGTCGATCCGCAGCACACCGCCGTCCGACGGCTGGGCGAGCACCGTGTTGCCCCGCACGTACCGGTCGTACTGGTCGGTGACCCACTCGCGGGAGCACAGGTTCGGCGAGGCCGCCAACTTCAGCAGCGTCTCCCGCAGTTCGTCCGAAGTGGACGGACGGGTGAGCGTGTTCGCGTTGTCCGCGGCGATCAGGTCCTGCTCACCGGGGCGCTGCACCGGGCGCTCGTAGACCGGACCCTCGTGCGCCACGGTGCGCGGCGGCACGTCCACGACGAGCTCGTCGTGCCAGTAGATCTCCAGGTTGTCCCCGTCGGTGACCTCACCGATCACCGTGGCCAGGGCGTCCCACTTCGCGCAGACCTCCATGAAGGCGTCCACGTCCTCCGGACGCACCACGGCGCACATGCGCTCCTGCGACTCGCTGGAGAGGACCTCCGCCGGGTTCATGCCCTCCGCGCGCAGCGGCACCTGGTCCAGGTCGACGCGCATGCCGCCGTCACCGGCCGAAGCCAGCTCCGAAGTGGCGCACGACAGGCCCGCGCCGCCCAAGTCCTGGATGCCCACGACCAGACCCGAGTGGTAGAGCTCCAAGCAGCACTCGATGAGCACCTTCTCGGTGAACGGGTCGCCCACCTGGACGCTCGGCAGCTTCTTGCGGCCGGGGCCGCTGTCGTCGCCGTCGAACGTCTCCGAAGCCAGCACCGACACGCCGCCGATGCCGTCGAGGCCGGTGCGCGCACCGAACAGGATGATCTTGTTGCCCGCGCCGCTGGCGTGCGCCAGGTGCAGGTCCTCGGTCTTCATCACGCCCACGCACATGGCGTTGACCAGCGGATTGCCCGCGTAGGACTCGTCGAACACGACCTCGCCGCCGATGTTCGGCAAGCCCAGGCAGTTGCCGTAGCCGCCGACACCCGCGACCACACCGGGCAGCACCCGGCGGGTGTCCGGCGCGTCCGCCGGGCCGAAGCGCAGCGGGTCCGCCACCGCGACCGGGCGGGCGCCCATCGCCATGATGTCGCGGACGATGCCGCCGACACCCGTGGCCGCGCCCTGGTAGGGCTCCACGTACGACGGGTGGTTGTGCGATTCGAGCTTGAACGTGACGGCCCAGCCGTCACCGATGTCGACCACACCGGCGTTCTCGCCGATGCCCGCGAGCATCTTCTCCCGCATCTCCGGCGTGGTCGTCTCGCCGAAGTACTTCAGGTGCACCTTCGAGGACTTGTACGAGCAGTGCTCGCTCCACATCACCGAGTACATCGCCAGCTCGGCGTCGGTGGGGCGGCGGCCCAGGATCTCGCGGATCCGCTGGTACTCGTCGTCCTTGAGGCCGAGTTCGCGGTACGGCTGGTCGAGCTCCGGGGAGGACTTCGCGATGCCCACGGTGTCCAGCTCCGCGCGCTGCGCCACCGGGTCGCTCTCCGGGCCGTCGGCGACGGCGCTCACCGCGGCCGCGGTCGCGTCTTCGGGGTTGTTGCTCACGCTGCCACCAGTACGTCGAGAACGGACAGGAACATGCCGAGACCGTCGTCGGTGGGACCGGTCAACGGATCGATGGCGTGCTCGGGGTGCGGCATGAGCCCCGCGACCCGGCCGCGGGCGTCGGTGATGCCCGCGATCCCGCGCAGCGAACCGTTCGGGTCGTCCCCGGAGTAGCGGAACAGCACGCGGCCTTCACCCTCGAGCTCGTCCAGCACGGCCTCGTCGGCCATGTAGGCGCCTTCGCCGGACTTCAACGGCACCAGCAGCTCAGCGCCCTGGTCGTAGCGGGACGTCCACGCGGAGGTGTTGTTCTCCACCTTGAGCCACTGGTCGCGGCACACGAAGTGCAGCGCCGAGTTCCGGGTCAGCGCACCCGGCAGCAGGCCGGCCTCGCAGAGGATCTGGAAGCCGTTGCAGATGCCGAGCACCGGCATGCCCTGCCCGGCCGCGCGCACCACCTCGCCCATCACCGGGGCGAACTTCGCGATGGCGCCGCAGCGCAGGTAGTCCCCGTAGGAGAACCCGCCGGGCACGATCACCGCGTCCACGCCGCGCAGATCCGCGTCGGCGTGCCACAGCGGGACCGCTTCGGCACCCGCTCGGCGCGCGGCGCGCTGCGCGTCCACGTCGTCGAGCGTGCCGGGGAAGGTGATGACGCCGATCTTCGGGCTCATGCCGGTACCGCCTCTCCGCGATTCACAGTGGTGGTTGCGCCCGGCTGAACCTCGCGTTTCGCGGTTTCTCGTGGCCGGCTTGCGTCACGTTCCCCTGAGGTGCGGTTACGCAGGACTGAAGTGGGCCCGAAATCGCTCATGCTTCCACCCTGCGGACGACGAAGTCCTCGATCACGGGGTTGGCCAGCAGCGTTTCGGCGATCTTGGCGAGCGTGGCGTCGTCGACGTCGTCGGCGACCTCCAGCTCGAACCGCTTCCCCTGGCGGACTTCGGAGATGCCCTCGAAACCGAGCCGGGGCAGCGCGGTGGCCACCGCCTGACCCTGCGGATCGAGGATCTCCTGCTTGGGCATGACGTCGACGACGACTCGGGCCACGGGCGATGCTCCCGGATTCGTGCAGATCCAGCTGCTCCGTGCAGAGCAGTGATGGATGTCCAGCAGTACCTGCAAAGGGTAACTGAGCTGCGGGTTCGCCCTCGCAGACAGGTGCGCCGGAAGCGCCGTGCGCCACATTTCGGCCGCGCGGGCGCGCGCACGGGCGGCCGGGTGCTCGCGGACCGCATCGGTACCTGATCCGATCGGGTGAGACACGGCGAATTCAACACCCGGCCATTTTGAGTAGCGCTACTCAGCCACATTCCGCACGATTATCCGGAACGTTTTCACAGCTGTGTCCTCGCGCACTTCTCGCCGTTTTCACGGAACGTTCACCGGGGTTCGCACGTCTTACCTGTAGCAGTCGGAAAAATAGCCTTCGCCAACAACCGGCACCGCACTCCGAGCCTTGCCCGGCCCACCGCGACGCCACCGCCCGACAGCCAGAACCACCCGCTCCCCGGCCCCGCAGGCCGGGCCGGATCCGCCACCGCAGGCGCGCGAACCCCCCTTCCGCGCGACGCGGTGCGGCGGGGATTCCGCCCACCCCCCAGCGGAATCCCCGGAACGCTTCTCGTTGCGCCGCACTCCCCCCAATAGCGGCGCAACGAGAAGCCCCCTTCCACCACCTTTTCGCCAAAAGCGATAGCTGTAGCCCCGGTCTCACTCGAATGGCAGTCTCGCATCATGAAAATGCTGATTCTGGGCGGCACGCTATTCCTCTCCCGCGAAGTGGCCGCGGCGGCCGTTCGCCACGGCCACGACGTCACCTGCGCCGCGCGCGGCACCAGCGGAACGGTCCCGGCAGGCGCCGCGCTGGTCCCCGTGGACCGGGATGATCCCGACGGGCTGCGCGAACTGGCCGGGGAACCCTTCGACGCGGTCGTCGACGTCGCCACGATGTCCCTGCCCTGGGTGTCGCGGGCGTTGGCGGCCCTCGGCGACGGCACCGCGCACTGGACGTTCGTCTCCTCCATCAACGCGTACGCGGACACCACCACGCCCGGCGGGACGACGGACGCCGAACTGCTGGAGCCCCTGAAGACCGTCGAACCCGACACCGACCCGTCCATCGCCTACGGCGGGACGAAAGTGGCGAGCGAGCACGCGGTGCGCACCGCACTCGCCGATCGGGCGTTCATCGTCCGACCCGGGCTGATCACCGGACCCGGCGACGTGAAGGACCGCTTCGGGTACTGGGCGAACCGGATCAGCCGCGGCGGACGCGTCCCCATCCCGCCGCGCGAGCAGCCGATCCAGCACATCGACGTGCGAGACCTCGCCGAATGGATCCTGCTGGCCGCCGAAACCGGCCTGACCGGCACCTTCGACGGGATCGGGCCGGTCACCGATCTAGGCTCGCTGCTCGACGGGATCGCCGCCGCGGTCGCGCCTCCCGGCACCGAGCTCGTGCCGATCGACGCCGAGGCGCTGAACTCGGCGGGCGCCGCGCACTGGGCGGGGCCGGACTCGATGCCGCTGTGGGCACCGGGCACCCACCTCGGCTTCGTCAGCCGCGACGCCGCCCCCTCGCTCGAAGCCGGGCTGCGGATCCGGCCGCTCGCCGACACCGCGCGGGCCGCGCTGGAGACCGAACGCGCGCTCGGCCTCGACCGGCCGCGCGAAGCAGGGCTCAGCGCGGCGGCCGAAGCGAGGGTGTTCGCGGAAGATCAGGACACCAGCGCCGAGAACGACTCCGCGGACGGGCTCTGAGAGGCTGGAGACCGGAGCCGACGCAGCCTAGAGAGGCGAGCCGATGAAGATCACTCACTTCGGACACGCGTGCGTGCTGGTGGACACCGGCCAAGCCCGCCTGCTGATCGACCCCGGTGCGTTCTCCCAGGGGTTCGAGGACGTGCGGGACCTGGACGCCGTGCTCATCACGCACCAGCACTTCGACCACTACGACGCCGAGCGCCTGCCCGGACTGCTCGACGACAACCCGGACGCCCGGCTCATCACCGACCCCTCCACGGTGGGGATCCTCGTCGAGAAGGGATTCCAGCCGGAGGTCGCGCGCCCCGGCGACGCGTTCGAACTGGGCGGCTCCGCGGTGAACGTCGTCGGCGGGCAGCACGCCGTGATCCACCCGGACATCCCGGTCATCGACAACATCGGGCTGGTCGTCGACCACGGCGGCTTCTACCACCCCGGGGACTCGTTCCACGTGCCCGAGCAGCGGATCGACGTGCTGGGCGTGCCGACCGGGGCGCCGTGGCTGAAGCTCTCGGAGGCCGTGGACTTCCTGCGCGCCGTCTCACCGCGCGTCGCGGTGCCGATCCACGAGGCGGTGCTGGCCTCGCCCGCGATGCACTACGGCATGTTCGAGCAGCTCGGTCCGCACGGCACCGACCTCGCCGTGCTGGACCGCGCCGAGGCGACGTCGCTGTAGAGGTGCGCACGTGAACGGACCGTCCGGTGGGGCGGCCCGTTCGGCGCGGCGAGATCAGTCGTCGTGCCGGCCGTCGTCGAGGTGGTCGTCGCCGTCGTCGAGGTGGTCGTCCCGGTCGTCGCGGTCGTCAATGTGGTCATCGCGGTCGTCGTCGCGGTCATCGCGGTCGTCGAACCGGTCATCCCGGTCGTCGCGGTCGTCGCGGTCGTCGCGGTCGTCGCGGTCGTCGCGGTCGTCGCGGTCGTCGCGATCATCCCGGTCGTCGTCGAACCGGTCGTCGCGGTCATCGTCGAAGCGGTCGTCCAAGTGGTCATCGCGGTCGTCGAGGTCGTCGACCTGCGGCAGCGGCCCGGCCCCCGGCACGCCGGCGGGGAGGTCGTCGCGGTCGTCCCACGGCCCGTCGTCGTCCCAGCCGACCGCCGAGGCCGGAGCGGGCCGCTGTTCCTGCGCCGCGCCGCCCAGCGCGACACCCGCGCCGCCGATCCCCAGCACGCCGACGATCGCCGCGGTGGTCAACACTGCCCTGCTCGGCTTCCTGATCCTCATGTCCTTGCCCCTTCGGTCGAGTTCCATCTCCCGGACAAGAACAAGCTTCGCGGGCCGGCATGAGGCTTCCCTGAGGACAAAGTGAAAGCCCTTTCACCGCAGCGAATTCAGCTCGACAGCGGATCCGGGTTCGGCAGCCGCCCGCTCAAGCGCGGAGCGCGACGCTGACGAGGCACGACGGCATCGGCGAACGACGCGTACGTCGCGGGCTCCGCGCCGTGGTGCAGCGCCAGGTCGATCGAATCCAGCACGGCCCGCCGCGGACCGGGACGAGCGAGGTCGGCGGCGTCCACCGCGAGCCGCACCATCCGCCCGCGCCGCGCCGCACGCCCCACGCCCAGCACCAGCGCCCGGCACCACCAGTGCTCCACCCGCTCACCCGGACCCAACGCGTGGACCCGAGCCCGGTGCATCCGGCCGGTGGACAACTCGTGCACCGCCAGCGCATCCGCGCACACGGTGAAATCGCGCCCGCGCAACGCCGTGACGGTGCCCGGTGAGGACAGCCAGCGCGGCGGCACGAACAGATCGGTGCGCAGGCCGAGCCGGTCCAGCGCGGCGGTCGCGGCGTGCAGCCGCAGCCCCGCCTCGTGCGCCGGGAGCGCCGCGAACTCGGCGCCGCGCACCGCCGCCGTCGGCCCCGCGGACGCCACCCTCGGCAGCAGCCGCTGCGCGGGCGGGGCGTGGTCGAAACCGTGCAGTGCCACCACGTCGCCCTGTCGCCGCCGGGTCCGCACCCAGCTCGACGCGGGCCGATCCGGCTCGGGCGGCTCCGTGCCGTTGGGGCGCGGGGCGACGAGCAGGGTCAGCGGTACCCGCCGCAGATCCAGCTCGGCGGCGAACTCGGCGCAGTGGTCCAGCGCTCGATCTCCGAGCCCGGACAGGGAGACGATCAGCGGAGTGCCCACGGAACGACATCGCACCCGATCCGGGTGTCGACGCCCTGACCGGCGGGTGACCGACCGGCGCAGATCCGGCGAACCTCGCACCGGCGGGTTCGCGTCGCTGATATCACCGGCCGGTTGAAATCACTGATCCCGCAGGATCATCGAGCAGGCGACGGCCACTCCGCGAGGTCGCGGCCGGTGATCCGCTCGTACGCCTCGACGTAACGGGCGCGGGTGGCGGCGACGACCTCCTCCGGCAGCGGCGGCGGAGGCGTGTCCGCGGCCCGATCCCAACCGGACTCCGGCGAGGTCAGCCAGTTCCGCACGTACTGCTTGTCGAACGACGGCTGCACCCGGCCCGGTTCGTGGCCGTCGGCGGGCCAGAACCGCGAGGAATCCGGGGTGAGGACCTCATCGCCCAGCACCAGGCCCTCGGCGCCGAGGCCGAACTCGAACTTGGTGTCGGCGAGGATCACACCACGGCTCTCCGCGTGCTCCGCCGCGCGGCCGTACACCCGCAGCGTGAGCTCCCGCAGCTGCTCGGCGCGATCCCGGCCGACCTCGGCGGCGACGGCGTCGAAGCTGACGTTCTCGTCGTGCGAGCCCAGTTCCGCCTTCGTCGCCGGGGTGAAGATCGGCTCCGGCAGCTTCGAGGCCTCGGTCAACCCGCCCGGCAGTTCCACGCCGCACACCGCGCCCGTGGCGCGGTAATCGACCAGGCCGGAACCGGTGAGGTAGCCGCGGGCTACGCACTCCACCGGCAGCATCTCCAGCCTGCGCACCAGCAGCGCGCGGCCGCGCACCTCGGCGGGGATCCGCGGGTCGTCGGCGGCGACGACGTGGTTCGGCACCACATCGGCCAGCAGGTCGAACCAGAACACGCTCATCGCCGTGAGCACCCGGCCCTTGTCCGGGATCGGCGTGTCCAGCACGTGGTCGTAGGCCGAGATGCGGTCCGACGCCACCATCAGCAGGTGTTCGTCGTCCACGGCGTGCAGCTGGCGAACCTTGCCCGCGGCGATCTGCGGGTAATCGGAGAGTGCGACCACGCCGTGATTCTCTCCCACCCGCCCTGACCGGCGACGACCGGGCGCACCCCGGCGGATGTGGCGGCTCCCCTCGAAGCCCGTCTTTGATCTCGCGGGTTCCGGTACGCCACGAGCCCTTGATCAGTTGATCTTGCCAGTGGCGAAGCCGATCAGCGGCGACCACGCACGCAGCAGGACCACCGGCGGGTCCTCAGCGGTCTTCTCGCGGACAGCGATTTCGCTCGTGGCGGAGCCACTTGCGAAATCGATCCCGCAGCGAGAAGGCCGCTGAGGTTCCGCTACCCGGGCACCGAAGCAGAAGAATCCGACGACAGGGCTCGGTCAGAGGATCGGGGACGGGGTGTAGGCCGCTGCCTCCGGGTAGCGGGAGAGGACGTCATCGACGGCGGCGACGATCGCGGTGACCTGATCGGACGCCGCACCGGTGAACGAGAGCCGGTCGGCGAGCAGCTTCTCCAGGTCCGCCTGGTCCAGCGGCAGCCGGTCGTCGGCGGCGAGCCGGTCCAGCAGGTCGTTGCGCTCGATTCCCTGCTCCCGCATCGCCAACGCCACCGCGACCGCGTTCTCCTTGATCGCCTCGTGCGCCGTTTCCCGGCCCACCCCGGCGCGCACGGCGGCCATCAGCACCTTCGTCGTCGCCAGGAACGGCAGGTAGCGGTCCAGCTCGCGGGACACCACCGCCGGGTAGGCGCCGAACTCATCGAGCACCGTCAGGAACGTCTCCAGCAACCCGTCGAACGCGAAGAACGCGTCCGGCAGCGCGATGCGGCGCACCACCGAGCAGGACACGTCGCCCTCGTTCCACTGGTCCCCGGCCAGCTCACCGGCCATCGACACGTACCCGCGCAGCACCACGGACAGGCCGTTGACGCGCTCGCAGGAACGGGTGTTCATCTTGTGCGGCATGGCGCTCGAACCGACCTGGCCCGGCTGGAAGCCCTCGGTGACCAGCTCGTGCCCCGCCATCAACCGGATCGTCTTCGCCACCGAGGACGGCGCCGCCGCCAACTGCGACAACGCGGTGAGCACCTCGAAGTCCAGCGACCGCGGATACACCTGGCCGACGCTGGTGAGGACCTTGCCGAACCCGAGGTGATCGGTGATCCGGCCTTCCAGGTCTGCGAGCTTCCCCGCGTCGCCGAGCAGGTCCAGCATGTCCTGCGAAGTGCCGACCGGCCCCTTCACGCCGCGCAGCGGGTAGCGCGCCAGCAGGTCTTCGAGCCTGCCGAACGCGACGAGCAGCTCGTCGGCGGCCGTCGCGAAGCGCTTGCCCAGCGTCGTGGCCTGCGCGGCGACGTTGTGCGAACGGCCCGCCATCACCAGCTCGCCGTGCTGCGCCGCCAGCCGCGCGAGCCTGCCCAGCACCGCCACCGTGCGGTCGCGCACGTGCTCCAAGCTGCGGCGGACCTGCAACTGCTCGACGTTCTCGGTGAGGTCGCGGGAGGTCATGCCCTTGTGCACGTGCTCGTGCCCGGCGAGGGCGTTGAACTCCTCGATGCGGGCCTTCACGTCGTGCCTGGTCTGCCGCTCGCGCTCGGCGATGGAATCCAGGTCTACCTGGTCGATGACGCGCTCGTAGTCGGCGACCGCGCCCTCCGGCACGTCGACGCCGAGGTCCGCCTGCGCGCGCAGCACCGCCAGCCACAGCTGGCGTTCCAGCACGACCTTGTGCTGCGGGGACCACAGCTCGACCAGCTCCGGCGAGGCGTAGCGGTGGGCGAGCACGTTCGGGAGGTGGGGCTTGACCGTCACGGCTGGCCAGGATACTTCCCGCCCCCGGCGGCACCGCTCGCACGCCTCCTCGGGGTCCCGACGCACCAGCTCCGATCACCGGGCGGCCGGGTGTGAGGTGCGCGGAAAAACGGTCGCCTCGGGCGTCGAGGGCGAGCTAGGTTCGGGGCGTCATGACTCCCGATGCGCGCGGCCCGGTCCGCTTCCTGTGGTCGCTGCTGCGCGTCCGGCCCGGACTGCTGATCCTCGCTCCCGTCACCGGCTCGTTGTGGCTGCTGCCGACCGCGGTGCTGCCGCTGGTCATCGGCCGCGCGCTGGACGCGGGCATCGCGGGCCGGGACGGTTCGGCGCTGCTCGGGTGGACCCTGGTGGCGCTGGGGCTCGGTGTCGTTCAGGCGCTGGGCGCGGCGGCGCTCGGGTGGACGGCGCACACGCTGTGGCTGCACGGCGCGGGCTCCGCGGAACGGGTGGTGCTGCACCACGTGGCGGGGCTCGGCGGGTCGCTCACCCGGCAGGTCCGCCACGGTGAGGTCGTGGCCGTCGGCTCCTCGGACATCTACCAGGTCGGCAAAGCGTTCGAGGTGCTCGCCAGGCTCGCCGGCGCCATCGTGGCGTTCCTCGTCGCGGCCGCCGCGCTGCTGACGATCTCCCCGCTGATGGGCGCCGTGGCCCTGGTCGGGGTGCCGCTGGCGACGCTGGGCATCGGCCCGCTGCTGCGCCCGCTGCGCCGCCGCGAAGAAGTCCAGCGGGAGAACCTCACCGGCCTGAACACGCTGGCCGCGGACATCGTCTCCGGCCTGCGCATCCTGCGCGGCATCGGCGGCGAAGCCCGGTTCCACGCCCGGTTCGTCACGGCGAGCGGGAAGGTGCGGGACGCCGGAATCGCCGCCGGACGCGTCACCGCGTGGCTGGCGGGCGCCGAGATCCTGCTGCCCGGACTGGTGACGGTGCTCGTCACGTGGCTGGGCGCGCGGATGGCGCTGAGCGGGACGATCAGCGTCGGCGAACTGGTGGCCTTCTACGGCGTGTCCAGCTTCCTGGTGATCCCGGTGCGCACCGCCACCGAAGCGGCGAGCACCTTCGCTTCCGCCGTGGTCGCGGCCGGCCGGGCGTGCGGGCTGCTGCGGCTGCGCCCGGAACCGGCCGATCCGCCGAAGCCGCGCGCGCTGCCCATCGGTCCGCTCGCCTTGGTCGACGAACGCACCGGCGCCCACGCCGAAGCGGGCGAACTCACCGCCATCGACGCCGCCGGGCACGGTGAGGCGCTGGCGGAGCGGTTCGCCCGGCACACCTCGGACGGCCGGGTGCACGCCGGGGACGTACCGCTCGACGAAGTCGAGATCGCGGTGCTTCGGGACCGGATCGTGCTGGCGCACAACCAGGACCTGCTGTTCGCCGGACCGGTCCGCGCCGGGCTCGACCTGGGATCGCCGGTGCTCGTGGAGACGGCCCTGCACGCCGCCGACGCCGAGGACGTGCTCGACGCGTTGCCCGCCGACGGCGCGCTCACCGAACAGGCCCGCTCGCTGTCCGGTGGGCAACGGCAACGACTGCTGCTGGCGCGCGCGTTGTGCAGCGACGCCGACGTGCTGGTGCTGGACGAACCGACCTCGGCCGTCGACGCGCACACCGAGGCGCGCATCGTGCGCCGAGTCCGGGAACTGCGGAAAGGACGGACCACAATCGTCCTCACCCAGAGCCCGCTGTGGCACGCGATCGCCGACCGGGCGCTGCACGTGACGGGAGGAGCGGAATGAGGCTCCCGCTGGCCGACCGGACCGAGGTGCTGCGCTGGCTGCGACGCACCGCCGCCGCCCACCGCCGCGAGTTCTCCCTGATGATGCTGCTGTTCGGGCTGACCACGGTGGTCGGTCTGATCGGCCCGCAACTGCTCGGGCGGCTGGTGGACTCCGTGTCGACGGGCACCGAGGTGTGGCGGGTGGACGCGCTGGCCGCCGGGTTCCTCCTGGTGCTCGTCGTGCACGCGCTGCTGGCCCGCGCGGCCCGGCTGCGCGCGGCCGTGTTCGGCGAGACCGTGCTGGCCGAGACCCGGGAGGACGTGGTGGCCCGCGCGTTGCGGCTGCCGCTGGGCACCGTGGAGGACGCGGGCACCGGTGATCTGCTCAGCCGCTCCACTGCCGACGTGGACCGGCTCGACTTCACCGTGCGCGAAGCCGCACCGGAACTCACTGCGGCCGTGCTCACCATCGCGCTCACCGCCGTCGCGATGATCATCACTTCGCCGCTGCTGGCCTGCGGGCTGCTCGTCGCGGTGCCGCTGCTGGTGGCCGTGAGCCGGTGGTACTTCCCGCGCGCCGCGAAGACGATCAGCAGGCTGCTGCAGGACTGGGCCAACGTGCAGTCGAGCATCCACGAAACCGTGCAAGGCGCCCGCACCATCGACTCGATGCGGCTCACCGAGCGGCGCCGCGCGCACAACGACCAGGTCCTGGACCGGGCCATCAACGGCGAGAAGCGGCACCGCACGCTGCTGTCGGTGTTCCTGCCGACGCTGGAACTGGCCTACGCGCTGCCGATCGCGGCGATCCTGCTGATCGGCGGCTGGAGCTACCAGGCGGGCTGGGTCCAGCTGGGCACGGTGACCACGGTCGTGCTGTACGCGGCGACGTTGTCGGCTCCGCTGGCCGAACTCTTCGCGTGGCTGGAGGAGATGCAGCTCGGCCACGCCGCGCTCAGCCGCATCCTCGGCGTGCCGCAGGCGCCGCCGGAACGCGCCGAACCGGTCCCGGCGAGCGCGGCCGGGCACGACCTGGTGCTGCGCGACGTGCGGTTCTCCTACCGGACCGGCCGGGAGGTCCTGCACGGCATCGACCTGCACGTGCCCGCCGGTGAGCGGCTCGTCATCGTCGGGCCGTCCGGAGCGGGGAAGTCCACGCTGGGGCGGCTCATCGCCGGGATCAGCGCGCCCGACTCGGGTTCGGTGGCGTTCGGCGACGTGGAGATCACGGCACTGCCCACCGCCCGCACCCGGCAGGAGGTCGTGCTGCTCACGCAGGAACATCACGTGTTCACCGCGAGCCTGCGGGACAACCTGTCGCTGCCGGAGTCGCGGGAGTGGCGGGACGCGGAACTGCTCGACGCGTTGGAGACGGTGGGCGCGGCGAAATGGGCGCGGCTGCTCCCGGACGGGTTGGACACCGTCATCGGCTCCGGTGGCGATCCGGTGCCCGCGGCGGTGGCTCAGCAGCTCGCGCTGGCTCGGGTGGTGCTGGCCGACCCGCACACGTTGGTGCTGGACGAGGCGACGTCACTGCTCGACGGGGACAGCTCCCGAGACCTGGAGCGGTCGCTGTCGACGCTGCTCACCGGCCGCACGGTGATCGCCATCGCGCACCGGCTGCACACCGCGCGGACCGCCGACCGGGTGGCGGTGGTCGACGGCGGCCGCATCGTGGAGCTCGGCGCGCACCGGGACCTGCTGGCCGCGGACGGCTCCTACGCGGCGCTGCACCGCACCGCCCTCGGCCAGTAGCGGCTCCGCCCGGATCCGGGGCGGCGGCGCCGGGTTCACCGCCGCTCCTAGGATCAGCGGTCATGACAGCGGCCACCCCGAAAGGCGAGCGCCGCCGCCAAGCCCTGGTCGAGGCGGCGGTGGAGCTGCTCTCCGAAGGCGGGCTCGAAGCGGTGCGGCATCGCGCCGTGGCGGAACGGGCCGGGCTGCCCCTCGCCTCCACCACCTACTACTTCACCTCGCTCGACGACCTCGTCGCCGCCGCCGTGGAGCACGAGGCCCGCGCCGAACTCGCCACCGGCCGCGCCCGGCTCGACGAGCTCGCCGACGAGCTGCGGACGGTGGACGCGGTGACCGAACTGCTGCTGGACCTGCTGCTCGGCTACGACTCGCGGGACGGCGGCACGAAACCGGTGCTGCTGCGCTACGAACGGCTCGTGGGCTCGCCGCGGCGGCCGTACCTGGCGCCGCTGATGCGGGAACTGGGCGGTGAGCTGCACGAACTGCTCGCCGAGATCCTCACGCGCAGCGGCATGCCCGTCGGGCGGGAGCGGTTGCTGGAGCTGATCGCGCTGGTCGACGGGGCCGTGGTGAACGCCCTCATCGAAAGCGCCCCGGACCCCCGCGCCGCCGCCCGCCGAATGCTCCGCCCCAAACTCGGCTGACGCCGACCCAGGTGAAGGTTCTCTTCGCCCGGTCCCGGAGGAATTCACTCCACGACCCGTGTGAGGTGAACGGCCCGTTCGACCGGTGGGACCGGGCGAAGTGGCGGGTGGGGGACGCTCAGAAGCGAGGCGCGAGGGTGTCGGCGATGTTCTGGAGGCGGTCGGCGTACGGGGCGTGTTCGGTGCCCTTCGGTTCGCTGAGGACCGTCAAGGTCCGGCCGCTCTTCGCCGGGATCTCGATCACGGCCGTGTTCGGCGCCCGCCCCGTCGCTGCGGACGGCTGCGCGCCCGCCGGGCTGAGCAGCACCGCCACCTTCCCGGACGCCGGCCCCTCCCGGATGGTGAGGGCCGCGCTCTTCGCGCCGGCCGGACAGGAACCGTCGGCGCCGGTCGGCTGCGTTGCACCGGCCTCCGGAAGCCGCTCGGACAGCGCCTTCGCCAACGACTCGTCCGGGGAACCGCACCCTCCGCTGGTCGCAGGCTCGTTCAGGACGAGCGGCCCGGAGCGCGGCGTCGTACCGGAGTTCGGATCGGCCGGTGCCTGCGGCAACCCCATCGGGGACTGCGTCGGCGTCGCGGGAGCCTGCGCCACCGGAGCCCCGGAACCGCCGAACATGCCGGTGCCCACACCGACGCCGCCCACCAGCACGGCCGCGGCCACCAGCGAGCCACCGGCGAACGCCGTGCGACGGCGAGCCGTGACCCGGCGCGATCCGCGCAGCACGTCCTGCTCGTCGAACGACGCCTCGGGCGCATCGCGCGCAGCCTTCTGGAACAGCTGCTCCAGCTCTGTCTCGTTCACTTGCCGCACCTCCTCACGACGTCGATCGAAGATCGTCGAGTTGGCCGCCCAAAGCCTCCCGAAGCGCCTCCAGCCCACGGGCCGACTGGCTCTTCACGGTGCCCTCGCTGCACTTCATGACCTCGGCGACCCCGGCGACGTCGAGCCCCTCCAGGAATCGCAGCACCAAAACGGTCCGCTGCTTCGGTGGAACCTGGCGCAAACCGGCGACCAGCGTCTGGCGGGTCGCGATGCCGTCATCAACCGAACCGGACTCGGCGGGCCGGTCCGGCAGCACATCGGTGAACCGCTCCCGCCGCCACGGGCGCCGAGACTCGTCGATCACCGCCCGGCTGAGCGTCCGGCGCACGTACGCGTCGAGCGCTCCCTTGTCCCGCACCTTGCGCCAGTGACGGTGCAAGGCGATGAACGCGGTCTGGGCGAGATCGTCAGCGCGATGCCAGTCACCGCACATCATGTACGCCATCCGACGAACCGCCTCCCGCCGAGCCGCGAAATACTCCGCGAACTCCTGCTCCTCGCGCTGGTCCACGCGGACTCTCCGCTCGTCCGTGCTTGCACTCCTGGGACGGTGCTACCGGCCCCTACGGTTGCATGCCGTCCGGCCCTGAAATCGGGCGGCACGCGTGAGGAACCTTAGAGCCTGCGCCCGATCCGCCCGGGCTGGGTGCGCGCGGAGTGACACCCCGTGCACGGAAGCTCAACGTCCACCTAATGGAACGGCTGCGATGACCGGCCGTTCAGGGGCCTCCCGGAAATCGCGGTGTCCGGGGAACGAACGGGCAAGAAAGGCGTCCGGGCGAACCGGTGTCCCCCAACCAGTTGCCTCGACCCCCTGCCGATGTGGTGTGATCGGTTCGTGACCAAAACGGCATCCATAGATCTGCGTTCCGACACGGTCACGCGTCCCGACAAGCGGATGGCCGCGGCGATGGCCGAAGCCGAAGTCGGTGACGACGTGCTGGACCACGACCCCACGATGCGAGCGCTGGAGGAGAAGGCCGCCCAGCTGCTGGGCACGGCCGCCGCACTATGGGTGCCCAGCGGCACGATGGGCAATCTGATCGCGCTGTCGGTCCACCTCCGACGGGGAGACCGGTTCCTCGCGCCACGCGGGGCGCACGTGCTGCACCACGAACTCGGCTCCGCAGCGTGGCTCGCCGGCGGCATGCCGGAACCCCTCGAATGGGACGCCGGTCCGGGACGCCCCACCGCCGACTCGGTACGTGCGCACGCAAACGGTGACCGGCGCTACGACGCGCTGCACACCACGCTGCTGTGCCTGGAGAACACGCACAACGCCGCCGGCGGCGCCGTCATCCCGCCGCACGAGCACGCCCAGCTGGCCGCGGCCGCCCGGGACCGCGGACTGCGCGTGCACCTCGACGGCGCCCGGATCTGGAACGCCGCGACCGCCCTGGAACTGCCGCCCGCCGCGTTGACCGTCGGGGTCGACACGGTGCAGGCCTGCCTGAGCAAAGGACTCGGCGCACCGGTGGGTTCCGTAGTGGCGGGCACCAGCGACTTCGTCGCCGAAGCCCGCCGGGTGCGCAAAATGCTCGGCGGCGGAGTCCGGCAAGGCGGAGTGCTCGCCGCGGCCGGGCTGCTGGCGCTGGATCGGGTATCGGCCCTGGCGGCGGACCACCGGCACGCGAAGCTGCTCGCGGACGGCCTCACCGAACTCGGCTGGGACATCACGCCGCCGCAGACGAACATCGTGCTGGCCGCGGTGCCGGATGTGCGGCTCACCTTGGACTGGCTGCAGGAGATCGGGGTGCTTGCGGTGCCGATGGACGGCAACGTTCGGTTCGTTACTCATCGTGACGTGGCTGAGCGGGATGTCAAGGACGTGCTCCGCCGTATATCGCGCACGACCCCAGCAGCCGGTATACCTCAGGCTGGTTGACCTTCCACGGCTCGTTCTGCGTGGGGGGCGGGTAGCGGAACCTCAGCTGTCTTCTCGCTGCGGGATCTTTTTCCCAAGTGGCTCCGCCACGAGGGAAAAAGCTGTCCTCGCGAGAAGACAGCTGAGAACCCGCCGGTGGTCGTTTTTTCGACGTGGGCTATGTGCTTCGCACATACAGGCACGGCTTCGCCGCCAGGCACGGCCTTTGGCCGCGAGGCAGGCGGGGCTTCGCCCGCCCTTCGCGGACTCCGCCGCCACAAGCACGGCTACGCCGCAAAACACGGCCTCCGGCCGCAAAGCAAGCGGGGCTTCGCCCGCCCTTCGCGGACTCCGCCGCCACAAGCACGGCTACGCCGCAAAGCACGGCCTTCGGCCGCCAGGCAGGCGGGGCTTTGCCCGCGCTTCGTGGGCTTCGCCGCTGAAAGGACGGCTTCGGTGAGGAGGTTCGGCTTCGCCGGTGGGCAGGGCTACTTGGATTCCAGGCGGCGTCTGCGGTGGGCCGCCATCCGGACCGGGGCGTTGGATTCGCCGCGGGCTCGGTAGCCGTTGATGCGTTGGACGATTTCGAAGAAGACTCGGGAGCCCGGGACGGCCACCGAGAAGTGCAGGTATTCGCCTTGGCGGTCGCGGTCGTAGAGGATCGAGTTCTCGCGCAAGGAAGCGAGCAGGTCCGGTGGGAGCTCCAGGCGGGCGTCCAGGTCGTCGTAGTAGTTGTCCGGGATCGCCACGACCGGTGCGCCCAATTCCCGCATCGCACGCGCGCTGGCGAACACGTCGTCGCTGCTCAGCGCCACGTGTTGCGGGTGCCGGACGCCCGGTGCCCACGGTCCTCTGCGCAGCACCGCCGAATCGAGCGCGATGCGCACCGTCTCGCCCCGGTCCAGCACCATCCGGCTGCGCACCAAGCCGAACG
The DNA here is from genome assembly GCF_022828475.1 of Saccharopolyspora gloriosae. Lineage (GTDB taxonomy): Bacteria > Actinomycetota > Actinomycetes > Mycobacteriales > Pseudonocardiaceae > Saccharopolyspora_C > Saccharopolyspora_C gloriosae_A. The sequence goes on from NZ_CP059557.1 coordinate 6,652,684, forward strand.
GTGCGGCGAACTCCACCGGCGGAGCGGGGCGCAGGCCCAGCACCGAGCGGTAGAACAGGATCGCCTCGTCGAAGTGGTCGAACGGCTGGGTCATCGCGACGTGGTCGATGCCGGTGACGCCCGCGTCTTGACCCCGTTCGTCCTGCTCGGGCTCGAAGTCGCCCAGCCACCCCGCGTCGCGGTCCGCGTCGGTGCGGCAGAAGAACAGCGCCGTGCCGTCCGGCGCGGCGACCGAGGACAGATCAGCCTCGTCGGGCCGGGCGGACCGAGGCAACACCGGCGCCAGCAGCCCTTCCGCGCGCCGGGTCGAGGCGGGCGGGTCCGCGCTGTGCACCCCGAGCGCGGCCAACGCCCCACCGCCACGATGCTCGGGCCGGTCCGGTTCGGTGTTCACCAAGATCCGCGCGGCGCCCTGCTCCCACAGGCGCACCGGCTTGGAGCGGTGCCGCCCGGCCGACCGGAAACCGAGCGCGGCCAGCGTCGAGTTCAACCGCTCGCCCCCGGAGTCGTCCGCGCCGAGCTCCACGAAGGCCGGGCCGGACAGCTCCGCAGGGGGCGGCAGGTGCACGGGGGCGGCCACCGATTCCTCCAGCGCGAGCAGCGAACGCATCGCGTCCACCGCCGCCGGGCCGGGGTCCGACTGCCGGAACACGTCGTTGAAAACCTCCAGCGACAACGGCCCCGCGTAACCCGCGGCGAGCACGGTGCCGACGAACTCGGCCAGGTCGAACTCGCCTTGACCTGGGAAGAGCCGGTGATGCCTGCTCCACTGCAACAGGTCCATGTTCAGCCGGGGCGCGTCGGCCAGCTGGAGGAAGAACAACTTCTCCGCCGGGATGGTGCGGATCGTGGTGAGATCGCTGCCGCGCGACAAGATGTGGAAGCTGTCCAGGCACACGCCCAGCGACGGGTGGTCGGCGCGGCGCACGATGCGCCAAGCGTGTTCGTAGGTGTTCACGAACCGTCCCCAGGCCAGCGCCTCGTAGCAGACCCGGATGCCGCGTTCGGCGGCCAGCTCGGCGAGTTCGCGCAGCTGCTCGGCGGCCAGATCGTCGTCGTCCACCGCGTCCGGGGAGACCGAGGAGCACACCAGCACGGTGTCCGCGCCGAGCCGCGCCATCAGGTCGAACTTCCGCTCGGCGCGGCGCAGATTGGCCCGCAGCACGTCGGGCGGGACCGCTTCGAAATCCCGGAACGGCTGGTAGAGGTCGATGGACAGGCCCAGTTCCGCGCAGCGTTCCCGGATCCGCTCCGGCGCGGAGGCGGAGGCGATCAGGTCGTTCTCGAAGATCTCCACCCCGCCGAATCCGGCGGCGGAAGCGGCGGTGAGCTTGTCCTCCAGCGAGCCGGACAGGCAGACCGTGGCGATGGAGCGGGCGCGTTCAGCGGGCGACGTGGACACGGGGGCCTCCGGGGTCGGTCACGAGCGTCTCGAAGTGGCGCAGCATCCGGTCGGCGTCCGGTTCGCACCCGGTGAACAGGCGGAACGCGTCCGCCGCTTGGAACACCGCCATGCCGCCACCGTCGAGTACCCGGCAGCCCCGGGCACGCGCGGTGCGGACGAGTTCGGTCTCCAGCGGCCGGTACACGACGTCGGCCACCCACAGCTGCGGGCGCAACGCCTCGACGGGCACCGGCAGACCGGGGTGCGCGGCCATGCCGACGGGAGTGGCGTGCACCAGACCGTCGGCGGCCGCCAGCGCGGCGGCCGGTCCGGCGTCGAGTCCGCCCGCCACGGCCCGGTCCGCGCCGAAGCGGCCGCGCAGCGATGTGGCGACGGCCTCGGCCCGGCCCGCGTCCAGGTCGAGCACGTGCACCGTCCCGGCGCCGAGGGTGAGCAGCCCGTGGGCGACGGCGGCTCCCGCGCCGCCCGCGCCGAGCAGCACCACCCGGTCCAGCGGCACGTCCGGCAGGCCGCGGCTGAGGCTGCGGGCGAAACCGGACCAGTCGGTGTTGTGACCGACGGCTCCGCCCTCGCCGAACACGACGGTGTTCACCGCGCCCAGCGCCGCCGCGTCCGGGGACAGCTCGTCGAGGTGTTCGATGACCAGCTGTTTCGCCGGGTGGGTGATGTTGAGCCCGGTGAATCCGGTGAGCCGGGCGGCCCGGAGCAGTTCACCGACGGCCGTCGCGGGCAGGCCCAGCTCGTCCAGATCGAGTCGGCGGTACAGGCAGCGCAAGCCGAGTTCGGCGGCCTCCCGTTCGTGCAAGGCCGGACTGAGCGAGGGGCCGATGCCCGCGCCGATCAGTCCGGTGAGCAACCCGTTGCCGACGTCGCCGATGACAGCCACCCCCTGCGCCCGCTCCGGCGGACCGGAGCGGGAGACGAATGAACGAACTAGCTAGTACACAGTAGCCCGGCGCGGAACCCAGGCAAAGGACCGCGCATTAGGGTGGGCGGAACCGGAGCGGATCAAACCGGGGTTGACCAGCGAGTTCCACTCGGCCGATCGAGCACGGACCCGCTCGCCCGGCGGCCCGATCCGATACCGATCAGCCCAAGACCGAGCAGTCCGAGACCGGATGACCAAGTACCGACCAGGGAGTCCACGTGGTGGCATCACCGTCCCGCGCCGCGCCCGAATCCAACGGCGCCGAGCAGCCCGCGGTCGAACCCCGGCAGCGCGACGCCGAACGGACGCGGGCGGAACTGCTGGACGTGGCCCTCGCCGAATTCGCCGACAAGGGCTACGCCGGAGCCCGCGTGGACGAGATCGCGGCCCGCACCAGCACCACCAAGCGGATGATCTACTACTACTTCGGCGGCAAGGAGCAGCTCTACATCGCCGCGCTGGAACGCGCCTACGCCGCGATCCGCGGCATCGAGCAGCGACTCGACGTGGCGGACCTGGCTCCGAAGCAGGCGATCCGGCGAGTGGCGGAGTCGACCTTCGACCACCACGAGTCGCATCCGGCGTTCATCCGGCTGGTGTGCATCGAGAACATCGACCACGGCAGGCACCTGGCCAAGTCCGCCGAACTGCCCGGCCTCGGCACGCCCGCACTGGAAGTGCTCACCGGCATCCTGGAGCGCGGCCGGGAGGCGGGCCTGTTCCGCGCGGACGTGGACGCGCTGGACGTGCACATGGCGATCAGCTCGTTCTGCGTCTTCCGGACCGCCAACCGGCACACGTTCCAGGCGATCTTCGACCGGGACATGCTCGATCCGACTCGCCGGGAGCACTACCGCCGCATGGTCGGTGACCTGGTGCTGAGCTACCTGAGCGCAACCCCCGAAACCGCCTGAACCGGCACTGAAGCAGGCCCGCGAAAGCTGGAAACCAAGTCTTGACACCTGCGGGCCGCAACCGCAGAGTGACGGACTAACCAGGTGGTACATAACTGCTTCTCGCTGTTCTGAGCAACGGAGCAAGGACGTCAGGAGCCTCTCGGTGACCGAGACCCGCACACCCGGAACGACCCCGGGCGAACACCGCAAAGCCGCATGGGCGGCCTGGATCGGCAGCGCGCTCGAGTACTACGACTTCTTCATCTACGGCACGGCCGCTGCGCTGGTCTTCAACAAGATCTTCTTCCCGGCGTCCTCTCCCGCCACCGGCACCCTGCTCGCGCTGGCCACGTTCGGCGTCGGCTACCTGGCGCGACCCATCGGCGCCTTCGTCCTCGGCCACATCGGCGACCGCTTCGGACGCAAGCGAGTCCTGGTGCTCACGGTGCTGCTGATGGGGGTCGCGACGGTCGGCGTGGGCTGCCTGCCGACCTACGAGCAGATCGGCGTCGCCGCGCCGATCACCCTCGTCGTGCTGCGACTGGCGCAAGGATTCTCCGCGGCGGGCGAACAATCCGGCGCCAGCTCCATGACGCTCGAACACGCCCCCGAGCACCGGCGCGGCTACTTCACCAGCTTCACGCTCAGCGGCACCCAAGCCGGGCAGATCCTCGCCACCGCGATCTTCCTGCCGATCGCCGCGTTACCGCAGGAACAGCTGCTGAGCTGGGGCTGGCGGGTGCCGTTCTGGCTCAGCGGCCTCGTCGTCATCGTCGCCCTCGTCATCCGGCGCACCCTCGACGAAACCCCGGTCTTCCAGCAAGAAGCCGGAAAAGCCGACAAGGAACTGCCGCTGGCGGTGCTGTTCCGCGATCACTGGGCGGACGTGCTGCGCGTCGTCGTGGCCTCCACCGTCGCCGCCGTCAGCACGATCTTCACCGTGCACGCCCTGAGCTACGCGGTGAACACCATCGGCCTGGAACGCAGCCCGATGCTGTGGGTCGGGGTGCTGGCGAACGTCGTGGCGCTGGCCGCGATCCCGCTGTGCGCGCTGCTGTCCGACCGGATCGGGCGCAAACCGGTGTTCATCGGCGGCACGGCGGCGTGCGCGGTGCTGATGTTCGGCTACCTGTGGTCGATCTCCACCGGGCAGTACCCGCTGATCTTCCTGACCGGGATCCTGCTGTTCGGCATCGCCTACAGCGCGCCGAACGGTGTCTGGCCTTCGTTCTACGCCGAAATGTTCCCGCCGAAGGTGCGGCTGTCCGGGATGGCCGTCGGCACTCAGATCGGCTTCGCCATCGCCGGTTTCTCCCCCAGCATCGCCGAAGCCATCGGCCCGGGGCGCGACGGCTGGATCGCGGTGTCGATGTTCATCGCCGTGCTCTGCGCGTTCAACATCATCGCGGTGGCCACCGGGCGGGAAACACACCGCGTTCCCACCGGTGAGCTGGGCGAGCGCGCCGCGCCGCGGCCGACCGTCACCTCGAGCTGAGGCGCTGATCCGGCACTCCGCCGGGGCACGCACGGGCGGGGCCGGCGGTGCGCCGGTCCCGCCGCACGTCAGCGGAGCGGGCTCACTTCGAGCCGATCTGCTTCTTCCCGTCCTTGGCGTAACCGATGGCGGCGGTGGCGACGAACAGCACGCCCCCGACCACGGCGAGCCAGAACAGCCCCTTGATGACGAACCCCGCCACGCTGACCACGAGCCACAGCAGCAACAGGCCGCCGATCACTTTCCACACCATGCCGACCACCCCGATCAGGAGAACTCCTTCCAGCTTGCCAGCCGGACCCCCATCCGAGCACCGATATCGGCAAGAACTCAGGGTCAACCTCAGGGTGATCACCACGGCCCACGCCCGAGCTGAGTGAACGGACCGTTCGCCCAACGAGACTGGACAAACGGTCCGCTCACCCCAACCGACCTCGACACCCGAAACACACCGCACCCACCCGAGCTGAGTGAACGGACCGTTCGCCCAACGAGACTGGGCGAACGGTCCGCTCAGTTGAACTCGACTCGCGGCGGCGGGGTCACTTCAGCCAGGCGGCGAGGCGGGCGAGGGCTTCGGCGATGTCCTCGGTGGCTCCGGCGAACGACATGCGCACGAACCGGTCGCCGCGCTCCGGGTCGAAGTCCGCGCCCGGCACCACCGCGACCCCGGTCTCGTCCAGCAGCCGGTGGCACCACAGCGCCGAGTCGTCGGTCAGCTCCCCGATGTCGGCGTAGGCGTAGAACGCGCCGTCGGCGGGCGCGACCCGGCCGAGGCCGAGCTCCGCGAGACCGGACAGCAGCAGCTCCCGGTTCGTCTTGTACCTGCGCACGCGCTCACCGGCCTCGGCGTACGCGTCGGCGCCGAACGCGGCGACCGCGCCGTACTGCGACAACGCGGGCGGGCACAGGGTGAAGTTGCCGGTCAGCGAGTCCACCGCGCGCCGCAGCCGCGGCGGCACCAGCATCCAGCCGAGCCGCCAGCCCGTCATGCTCCAGAACTTCGAGAAGGAGTTCACCACGATCGCCTCGGTGGAGAACTCCCGCGCCGAGCGCAGCGGTTCGCCGTAGCCGATGCCGTGGTAGATCTCGTCGCTGATCAGCTGCACGCCCCGCCGGTCGCACCAGGCGGCGAGCTCCGCGAGTTCCTCCCCGGTGAGCACCGTGCCGGTCGGGTTGGCCGGGCTGGCCACGATCAGCCCCTGCACCGGCTCGTCGAGTTCCTCCAGCATCGCCACCGTCGGCTGGAATCGGGTGGCGGCGTCGCAGGGCAGCTCAACGACTTCGCAGCCGAGCGCGCTGAGGATGTTGCGGTAGGCCGGGTAGCCGGGCCGGGCCAGCGCCACCCGATCTCCGGCGTCGAACGCGCTGAGGAACGCCAGCAGGAACGCCCCGGAGGCTCCGGTCGTCGCCACCACCTCGGACGGGTCTACGGCGAGGTCGTGTTCACGCCGGTAGTGCCCGGCGATGGCTTCGCGCAGTTCGGGGAGGCCGAGCTGTTCGGTGTAGCCGAGCGGGTGTTCGCGCAGCGCTTCGGCGGCCGCCTCCCGCACCGCTCGCGGCGCCGGATTGGACGGTTGGCCCGCGGCGAGCGAGACGACGTCGCCGCGCACTCGCTGGCGGGCGTTCGCGGCCGAGAGCACTTCCATGACCTGGAACGGGGGCACGTTCGCCCGCTGGGCGACGGGGAGCACGCTGGGGTCGAGCATGGGTCCACCCTGCCACGCGCCCGCCTCGATCCAGGCCCCGCTACGACCGGGACGCCGGGCCGGTGCCGCCGAAGCCCGGCGAGGACGCCTCCCGGCTCCTCGCCGTGGCCCTACGCTCGATCGCGATCCCGTCACCGGGCTCGGCCCGGAACCGCGTCACGATACTCGGGACGCGATCAGTAACCCTGGTAGCCGCCTCCGCCGGACATGGCCTTCAAACCGGGGTGGCCTTCGAAGCCGCCGTAACGGTCGAAGGTGTAGCGGACCCCGGCGATGATGTTGTCCACCGGGTTGTAGATGTCGTCGTGCCCGGGCAGCTTGTGCGCCTCGAACGTCGGGTCGATGCACTGCATCAGGCCCTTCGAGGGGGTGCCCTTGGCGGCGTTGGAGTCCCAGTCGTTGATGGCGTGCGGGTCGCCGCCGGACTCCTTCTCGATGATCGTCCAGATCTCGTCGATGTTGTCCTCGGTGACGGGGATGCCGCTCTCCTGCAAGATCTTGATGGCTTCGCGGATCCACTGGTCCACGTTGCCGGGCGGCGGGCCGCTGCTCGGCGGGCCGCCGCTGGACCCGAGCCCGCCGGAGGAGCCGCTCGACCCTTCCGATCCGCCGGAACCGCTCGAACCGCTGGAGCCGGTCGAACCACCCGTGCTCCCCGAGCTTCCGGTCGAGCCACCGGCCGAGTCGCCCGCCTGTCCCGGCCCGGTCGTCCCGGGGTCCCGCCCGGGGAGTCCCGCCCGAGGGCGCCTCGCCTGCCGGGGTGGTGCCGGCGGGCGCGGTCGTCCCCGGTTCCTGGAACTTCCACTCCGTCTGACGTCCCTGCGCCGGGGTGAAGCCCTGCTCCCCGGCCTTCGGGATCTTCGTGAACACCTCACCCATCCCGCCGGCGGCTCCGTTGAGCGAGGTCAGCGCGGTGTTCAGCCCGTCGTTCCCCTCGGCGATCTTGGTGGTGGCCTCTTGAGCGTGGGATTCCATCGCCCGCCGGATCGCGTCGTCGCGCACTCGGGCCGCGAGTTCGATCGCGGGCGGATCGTTCGGGTGCGCCGCCACGGCCTGCTGGTAGATGGTCTCGGCGTTGCGCGCGTCGGTCAGCGCCCGCTCGCCGATGGAGTTCACCGCGTCCTTCGCGGTCTGCACCGCGTCCGCGGCCTGGTCCAGCGCACCCGCGGAGCTCTCCAGGGCCTGCTTCGCCGCGTCGAATCCGCCGCGCACCTGCCCCATGTAACCGACGAACGCGTCCGCCGACGCGCCCTGCCACGCCCCGTCGAGTCCGGTCACGGCGCTCTGCACCTGGCCGTTCGCGTCGGCGGTCGAACCGCTCGCGGTGCGCCAGCGCTGACCGACCTCGCGGATCGACTCCGGTTCGCTGTTCTCGACCTTGCGCAGTTGTTCGGCGAGCGCGGCACCACCGGGTTTACCGGCGACTTCCCCTGAGATCCCCATGTCGTCCCCAGTTCAGGCGGTCGTCAGACCCGCAACGATTCGGCGTTGGTGCGCTCGATCTCCTCGACGCTGGTGCGCACCGCGTCCAGCGCGCCGCTGACACCGCGCAACAGCTGCTCGGCGGCGTCGAACTGCTGCTTGGCGGTCGTGTCCAGGTTCGTGATCGCCGAGGCCAATCCGGCCGCGGCGTCGAGCTCACCGAAGATGGCGGCGTCGACGTGCTGGTTCTCGAATCCGTCGCCGATGGCGCCGACCGGTCCCGCCTTGCCCTCCAAGGAGGAACGGCAATTCTCGAGCGCCCCCATGTTGTAACCGGCGTCTGCCACGACCACTCCTCGCTGGACTCACGGCCCGGACACCGCATCCGACGCAACCCGTGCGCCGCTCCGGCCGGATCAATGATTACCAGGAGAACTGCTCCGCACGGCGGTGTTTTCGCCGAATACAGCCGAATGCCCCGCCGCCGCACGCGAAAAACCGCACGCACGCAGAAGCTCGCGTGCGGTTCGTCCGGTTCGGCTCGTCAGGCGGGCGGGGTGATCTCTCCGCGGGAGGCGCGCAGCGCGATGTCCAGGCGGTGGTGCGAACCGGGCAGCCGCACGCCCGCGACGCGCCGGTACACCTCGTCCCGCGCGGCGGTGAGGTCCTCGCCGGTCGCGACGACCGACAGCACCCGGCCGCCCGCGGACAGCACCGCACCGTCGTCGCGGCGTCGAGTTCCGGAGTGCAGCACGCCGGGCGCGTCGCCACCGGTGATCACGTCGTCCACTCGCGGACGGCCCGGATAGCCCTCGGCGGCCACCACGACCGTCACCGCGGCACCCGATTCCCATTCCAGTTCCGGCGCGGCGGCGAGCTCGCCGTGCGCGACGGCGTTGAGCAGCCCGGCCAGCGGCGTGTGCAGCAGCGACAGCACCGCCTGCGTCTCCGGGTCGCCGAACCGGCAGTTGAACTCGATGACCTGCGGTCCCGCCGAGGTCAACGCCAGGCCCGCGTACAGCAGCCCGGAGAACGGCGTGCCACGCTCGGCCAGCTCGTCGACCACCGGCTGCACCACGGTGCGCACCACGGAGTCGGTGAAGCCTTCCGGCGCCCACGGCAGCGGGGCGTAAGCACCCATGCCGCCGGTGTTCGGTCCCGCGTCCTCGTCGCCGACGCGCTTGAAGTCCTGCGCGGGCAGCAGCGGCACCACCGTGCTCCCGTCGACCAGGCAGAACAGCGAGGCCTCCGGGCCGTCCAGGAACGACTCCAGCAGCACCGGGTGGCCGTCGTCGAGCAGCGTCAGCGCGTGTGCGCGAGCCGCGTCGAAGTCGCTGGTGACCAGCACGCCCTTGCCGCCTGCGAGCCCGTCGTCCTTGACCACCCAGGTGGGGCCGAAGCGGGCCAGTGCCGCGTCCAGCTTCGCGGGGTTGTCCACCGTCTCGCTGTGCGCGGTGGGCACGCCCGCGGCGACCATGACGTCCTTCGCGAACGCCTTGGAGCCTTCGATCCTGGCGGCTTCCTTCGACGGGCCGAAGCAGGCGATCCCGGCGGCGCGGACGGCGTCGGCGGCACCCGCGACCAGCGGGGTCTCCGGGCCGAACACGACCAGGTCCGCCTTCCAGCTCGTGGCGAGTTCGGTCACCGACGCGGGGTCGGCGACGTTCACCGCATAAGGCTCGGCGAGCGCGGCGGTTCCCGCGTTGCCGGGAGCGCAGGCCAGGGCGGTCACCGACGGGTCCTTCGACAGCGCGAGCACGATCGCGTGCTCTCTGCCACCTGCCCCGATCACGAGGATTCGCACGCCCGGAAGCGTAGAGCGTCCCACCGCCGTCCGACGGCGGCCCCCCGCAACGATGTGGCGAACCGGACAGGTGATCACCCCCGGCTGCGGCGGCGAACGCGTGAGCAGCCCGTTCCCCCCCTGACGCCCCCTTGCCGTCCCCGGAGCGTCGGCGGTACGTCGCTGGTACTTCACTTGCCGGTCGGGTGGTCTTGTCCGATTAGTCGCTCGTCACGGCGAGGGTCGGTCCGGGCGCGCGGCCCCTTCCGCGCACGAATTCGCACAGGAGGCCAGATGTTGATCCGGGTACGCCTGGCGGCGCTCGCCGTGTCCACGGTCGCCGCGCTGGGCACCTTCGCCCAGCTCCCGGCCACCGCCGCCCCGTCCGCCCCCGCCGAGGCGGACCGCGTCGAGGTGTTCGGGCACCGCGGCGCCTCCGGCTACCGGCCGGAGCACACGCTGGCGTCCTACGAGCTGGCGGCGCGGATGGGCGCCGACTACATCGAACCCGACCTGGTCTCCACCAGGGACGGCGTGCTCGTGTCGCGGCACGAGAACGAGATCAGCGGCACCACCGACGTCGCCGATCGCCCGGAGTTCGCCGGCCGCAAAACCACCAAGGTCATCGACGGAACCGAGCTGACCGGCTGGTTCACCGAGGACTTCACGCTCGCCGAGCTCAAGACGCTGCGGGCGAAGGAGCGCATCCCGCAGCTGCGGCCGAACAACACGATCTACGACGGCCGCTTCGAAGTGCCCACGTTCCAAGAGGTCGTCGACCTCGCGAACCGCCTGTCGAAGGAGCTGCACCGCGAGATCGGCGTCGCACCGGAGATCAAGCACCCCAGCCACTTCCAGCACATCGGCCTGCCGATGGAGCCGAAGGTGGTGCGGGCGCTCGACGACAACGGGCTCAACCGCCCGAACGCGAAGGTCGTGGTGCAGTCCTTCGAGGTCGCGAACCTGCGGGAGCTGAACCGGGAGCTGCGGGTGCGGCTGGTGCAGCTGATCAGCGACAGCGGCGCTCCGCAGGACTTCATCGAGGCGGGCGATCCGCGCACCTACGCGGACCTGGTGACTCCGGAGGGCCTGCGGGAGATCGCGCACCACGCCGACGTCATCGGCCCGGATACGAATGTGCTGCTGCCGGTCGACGAGACCGATCACCTCACCGGCCCGACTCGGGTGACGGCCGACGCGCACGCCGCCGGGCTGCAGGTCGTGCCGTACACGGTGCGCGCGGAGAACGACTTCCTGCCCGCCGACTTCCGCACCTCCGAGGTCCCGTCCGAGTTCGGCGACGCCTTCGCCTACTTCAACGCCCTGTTCGCCCAGGGCATCGACGGCATCTTCAGCGACCACCCCGACATCGCGGTCCAGTCCCGCGACGACCACACGAGCTGAAGCCGGTTCGGGTGAACGCCTCCTTCGCCCAATGGGATCGGGCGAAGGGGCGTTCACCTCAGCTCCCGTTCCGGCGGAAGAACTCGTTGGCACCGGGCGAGAACAGCAGCGCCAAGGCTCCGGCGACGGCGCACAGGTGGACGGCGCGCAGGGCGGCGAAGGTCCACGCCCACGCGCCCGAACCGTCGAGCCACGCTTCGGCGAAGCCCGCACCCTGGATCATCGCCACGATCGGTTCGCCGACCATGCTCAGCGTGCCGATCCCGCCGACCAGCGCGGCCACCGCTACCCGAACCCCGGGCTCACCTCTGCGCAGGCGCAGCACCAGCAGGAACACGGCCGTGTAGACGACCGCTCGGAGCGCCAGCTGCGCCCCGACCCCGTCCGCGGGCAGCTGGCCGACGGCGATGCGCAGCACCTGCAGCACCGTCTCCGCCACACCCGCCGTCACCGCGCACACCCACAGCGAGATCGAGCGGCGCACCACGTCCGGCACCGCTCGCCGCCCCGATTCCACGTTCGTCATCGCCGCCCCCATCCGGTCCGTTCCCGGTCACCTCGGACGGTATGGGCGAGGATCACCCGGTCTCATCGGGTTCAACCCTGATTCGCGGCTCGGGGTCGGCACGCGACTGAGACGGCCGCGTCAAGATCGCCCAAGCCCGGGAAGCGGCTGGAGGGGCAGCTGCTTCAGGAGTCGGTCGAGTCAGAACGCAGCTGCGCCTAGGAAGGCATTGGCTCAGCACACGGCTCGGGTCAGAACACGGGGCTGGGTCAGCACACTGCTCGGGTCAGGACGCCGGGCTGGGTCAGGACGCCGGGCTGGGCTCCGGGAGACGGGCCGGGGCGGCGGGCGCTCCCTGGTCGGCGAGGAGGCCGCGGCGGGCCAGGACCGGGCGGACGCCCTCACCGAACCAGTACGCCTCCTCCAGGTGCGGGTAGCCGGAGAACACGAACTCCTCGACGCCCACGTCGTGGTATTCGGACATGAGGTCGGCGACCTCCTCGTGGCTGCCGACGAACGCGGTGCCCGCGCCGCCGCGCAGCAGGCCGACGCCGGACCACAGGCCAGGGTGCACTTCGAGCTTGCGGGCGTCACCGTGCAGGACTCCGCCGTGCAGTTCCGCCATCCGGCGCTGCGCGGTGGACTCGGTGACGGCGAACTTCGCCTGCGAGGCCGCCACTTCCGCCGGATCCATCTGGTCCAGGAAGCGCTGCGCCGTCGCCCACGCCTCGGCGGAGGTGTCGCGGGTGATGGTGTGCGCCCGCAACCCGAATCGCAGCGTGCGGCCTTCGGCCGCGGCGAGTTCCCGCAGCCGCGCGATCCGTTCCCCGACCTGCGCGGGCGGTTCGCCCCAGGTGAGGTGCACGTCGGCCCGTCGCGCCGCGACGGGCAACGCGGCGGGCGAGGAACCGCCGAAGTACAGCGGCGGCTGCGGATTCGGCACGTCGTAGGCGGTCGCGCCGCGCAGCGCGTAGTGCTCGCCGTCGAAATCGGCGGGTTCGCCGGACCAGATGGCGCGCATCGCGGCGAGGAACTCGTCGGTGCGCTCGTAGCGCTTGTCGTGGTCGAGCCAGTCGCCGTAGCGGCGCTGCTCGATGGACTCACCGCCGGTGACGATGTTGAGCAGCAGCCTCCCGCCGGAAACCTGCTGATAGGTGGTGGCCATCTGGGCGGCCAGCGTCGGCGTCAGCGAACCGGGGCGGAACGCGACGAGGAACTTGATCCGCTTGGTGCGGCCCAGCAGCGCGGCGGTGGTCACCCACGCGTCCTGGCACCAGCTGCCGGTCGGCGTGAGCATGCCGGTGAAGCCGAGGTGCTCGACGGCCTGCGCCACCTGCGCCAGGTAGTCGATGTCGGGTTCGCGCGGAGTCTGCGCACCCACCGCCGTCACATGCGGACGGTCCACGATGGATCGACCGTCGCCGTGGGTCGGCAGGAACCAGTGCACCGTGATGCTCATGCGGAGTCCTCCTGGACGCTCATCGGACCTCGGCGAGCCGCTGCTCGAATCGGGTGTCGACGTACTCGGCGAACTCGAACTGCCGCGGGATCTCCTTGGCCTGCACGAACGCGTCCGCCAGCTCCTGCGAGGAGCGGATCACCGAATCGTCCAGCGGGATCGGCAGGTTCGGCCCGGCGTCGGTGGCGCGGCGGGTCACCTCGATGGGCAGGCCGGTGTCCTCGGCCCACGCCTGCGCCCGCTCCGGCCGGTGCGTGTCGGAGAAGATCTGCGCCTTCGCCACCCGCACCACGTAGTCGGCGAGCGCGGTGTTCTTCGCCGCGTCGGCCAGCGCCGCATCGCCGGCGACTTGGAAGTCGAGCCCGTTGGAGACCCCGGTCCCGTCCGTGAGCACCTCCGCACCGGTCTCCAGCTGCACCTGGGCGAAGTACGGGTCCCAGATCGCCCAGGCGTCCACTTCGCCGCCGTTGAACGCGCCCAGCGCGTCGGCGGGCTGGAGGATCACCAGTTCCACGTCGTCCGGGGTGAGCCCGACCTTGCGGAGGCTCAGCAGGATCTGCCCGTGCGCGGAGCTGCCGCGCGCGACGGCGACCTTCTTGCCCGCAGGTCCTCCACGCGACGCAGCGGGGAACCCTTCGGCACGATCAGCGCGTCGCTGGTCACGTTGCCCTTCGACGAGGCGACGACCTTCACGTTGCGCTTCGCGGCGGCCGCGAACAGCGGAGGCGTGTTGCCGACGCCGCCGATGTCGATGGCGCCTGCCGAGGCCGCTTCCAGCAGCGGTGGGCCGGACGTGAACGTGGACCACTCGATCGCGTAAGGCGCTTCGTCCAGCCCGGCGGACCGCAGCAGCGACTGCGAGTTGCCCTTCTGGTCGCCGACGCGCAGCCGAACCCGGCGCAGTTCGGCGTCACCGACCGGCGGCGGAACAGGCGCGGACGCCGCATCCGGGCTCTGGCCGCAGGCGCTGAGCAGGCCGACGGAGGTGGTGGACAGGGCGAGGGCAGCGAGGAATTCCCGACGATGCAAGGTTTTGTCGCTTTCGCTGAGCAGGCGGCGCGGACCGGCCCGTTCAGCGCGGGGCGGCCCGAGAGGAAGCGTCGAGGTGCGTCAGCGAATACGACAGATCGCGCTGGCCTGCCGCCGAAGATCGACGTGCAGACGCCCGGTGAGCACGGTGCGCGCGGTCATGACCCGGAGATTCGCACCCGCCGGAACCCCCAGTCAACGCCCACCGAAACCATCCCACCAGGTGACATGCGCCCTCCGGGAAACAGTGCGCAATGATCTTTTGATCGTTGTCCTGTCAGCGGCGAAGCCGATGAGCAGTGACCAGCCAGAGCAAAACGACCACCGGCGGGTTCTCAGCGGCTTCCTCGCGAGGACAGCCATTTCGCCGTGTATCGGACATACATCAGAAATGGATCCCGCAGCGAGGAAGCCGCTGAGGTTCCGCTGAGTGACCAGCTACGCAGACCGCTTTAAAAAGCTCATCAGCAAGTGCCGAGGGCGTCCTTGAGAGCCGTCTTCTCCGCTTCGGTGACGGTCAGTTCGTACTTGTGCTTCGAGCCGACCCACATCGACGCGTAGGTGCAGTGGTAACCGGCTTCCGGCGGCATCCACTGGTCCGGGGTCTGATCGCTCTTCTCCTGGTTCACGTTGTCCGTGACGGCGATGAGCTGCGGGCCTTCGAGGTCGTTGGCGAACGCCTCGCGCTGTTCGTTGGTCCACTCCGCAGCACCGGACCGCCAGGCGGCGGCCAGCGGCACCACGTGATCGATGTCCACATCGGACGGCTTGGTCCAGGAGCCGCCGTCGTACGGGCTGTTCCAGGTGCCCGAAGTCGGGTAGCAGTCGGAGCCGACCTCGACGTTCTCCCCGTCGCGCTTGAGCACGGCCTCGCGCGTGTTGCACCCGTCGGAACCTTCGCTCCAGTGCGGGAACTTCTCGCGGTCGTAGCCGTCGGAGGAACCTTCGGGCGCGACCTGGAGCTCGTCGAGCTGGGTCTGCGCGGTGGCTCCGTCGGGGATGCCGGGCGGCTCGGCACCGGCGGGCAGGGCCAGGCCCAGCGACAGGGCGCCGGCCAGGGGAAGAGCGGTCAGGGCTGCGCGAAGCGTACGTTTCGGCGTCATGGGGTCCTCCGCTGTGGCTGATCTCGCCGATGTCGATCCTGACCTTCATCGAGCGAAGTGGCCATGACAATGCCCCGAAGTGACTAGGGGATGACCTGTCGTGAAAGCGCCACGCTCCGGCCGCCTTATCTGGTGAATCTGTGTGTGCGCAGGGCTTTTCCTCGTTTTCCCGCGCGGTCAGGGCCGGACGAGCAGCAGGTCCTCGGTGTGGCGGTACCAGGCCCATTTGCCCACCGGTCGCGGATGCGCGACGCCGTCGCGCAGCACGGTCGCCTCCCGGAACCCGGCCTGCACGGCACGGCCCCTGGCCACCTCACGACGGGTGCGCAGCAAGGTGCGGCGCACGGTGGTGACGCGCAGCCCGTCGGCGGCCGGGTCGAGGTTCGCCGACAGCGGGTCGGCGGTGGGTTCCGGCAGCGGGGTGGCATCCGGGTCGGGACTGATCTCCAGGCTCCGCGCCGGGCCGTGCAGCACCCGCTGGTCGTCGCAGTACACCTGCCCGGTGATCGGCTCGACGCGCCCGGAGGCGATCAGCAGCCCGCCCGAGTCGTCCCGCACGAGCGCCGCGGGCCGGGCGTCGCCTTCGAACGCGAGCCGCTGCGCTTCCGGCCCGACGGGCAGCCCCCACAGCCGCGTCGCGGGCGACTCCGCCACCGGCACGTAGCCCACGGCCAGGTCGGCGATGCGATTCTTGCGCAGCAGCCGCAGCACGACCGCGGCAAGATCGGCATCGGTACCCTGGACCACGACTCGCCCGGGGCCGTCGGGCAACAGCGCATCGACCTCGGCCTTCCCAGGAGCGGGAGCGATGAAGTGCCACGCTGCGTGACCGCACGCGCGCGTGGTGTCATCGGTGTTTGTGCAGGACAGTGCAGTGGTACTCACGTTTCGCTCCTGGTTTACCCTGATCGACCGGCATCAGTGTCGCGTCGAAGCGCGCGGACCCACAGTCCAGGTTGGAGTTTCACATGCCGGCGATCGTGCTGATCGGAGCCCAGTGGGGCGACGAGGGCAAGGGCAAGGCGACCGACCTGCTCGGTGAGCAGGCGCAGTGGGTCGTGCGCTACCAGGGCGGCAACAACGCGGGTCACACCGTGGTGCTGCCCGACGGGCAGGACTTCGCGCTGCACCTCATCCCGTCGGGGATCCTCACACCCGGGGTGACGAACGTGATCGGCAACGGTGTCGTCGTCGATCCGGGTGTGCTGCTCGACGAGCTGGCCGGGCTGGAAGAGCGCGGAGTGGACACCTCGCGGCTGCTGCTCTCCGCCGACGCGCACATGATCATGCCGTACCACGTGGCGATCGACCGGGTGACCGAGCGCTACCTGGGCAAGAAGCAGATCGGCACCACCGGCCGCGGCATCGGCCCCGCCTACCAGGACAAGGTCGCCCGCGTCGGCGTCCGCGTCCAGGACCTGCTGGACGAGAAGATCCTGCGGCAGAAGGTCGAGGCCGCGCTGGAGTTCAAGAACCAGCTGCTGGTCAAGGTCTACAACCGCCGCGCGCTGGACGCCGACGAGGTCGTGGACACCGTGCTGGAGCAGTCCGAGCGCTTCGCCGGACGCATCGCCGACACGAAACTGCTGGTCAACCAGGCACTGGAGCGCGGTGAGACGGTGCTGCTGGAAGGTTCGCAGGGCACGCTGCTCGACGTGGACCACGGCACCTACCCGTTCGTGACCTCCTCGAACCCCACCTCCGGCGGGGCGTGCGCGGGCTCCGGCATCGGGCCGACCCGGATCAACGCCGTCATCGGCATCCTGAAGTCGTACACCACCCGCGTCGGTGCAGGCCCGTTCCCGACGGAGCTCACCGACGACGCAGGCGAGAACCTGCGCAAGCAGGGCGGCGAGTTCGGCGTCACCACCGGGCGTTCGCGGCGCACCGGCTGGTTCGACGCGGTGATCGCGCGTTACGCGACGCGGGTCAACGGCATCACCGACTACTTCCTGACGAAGCTCGACGTGCTCTCCGGCTTGGAGACCATCCCGGTGTGCGTGGCCTACGACGTCGACGGGCAGCGCGTCACCGAGATGCCGATGACGCAGACCGGCGTGCACCACGCCGTGCCGGTGTACGAGGAGGTGCCCGGCTGGTTCGAGGACCTCAGCGGGGCGCGCTCCTTCGAAGACCTGCCGACCAACGCGCAGAACTACGTGCTGCGCCTGGAGGAGCTGGCGGGCGCCCGCATCTCCGCGATCGGCGTCGGCCCCGGCCGCGACCAGACAATCGTCCGCCACACCATGGCTTGATCGTTCGTTCCGCTTGATCCGCATAGGTGTCCGGGTAGCTGTTGTGTCTTGTGAGGTTGGGGACGCGGCTGGCGGGTGGGTGGCCGCCGAGTGCGGTGTGGCCGCGGTGGTGATTGTAGGTGTGGAGCCAGTGTGGGAGGGCGTTTCGGCGTTCGGTGTCGGAGAGGTAGAGCTGGGCGTAGGCCCATTCGTCGAGCAGGGTGCGGTTGTAGCGTTCGACTTTGCCGTTGGTTTGGGGTCGGTAGGGGCGGGTGCGGAGGTGTGTGATGCCGGCGGCGGTGAGTGTGGCGGTCCAGAGGTGGGAGCGGTAGCAGGAGCCGTTGTCGGTCAGTACTCGGAGCACGGTGATCCCGGCATCGGTGAAGAATGTGTGTGCTCGTTGCCAGAACGCGGCGGCGGTTTCGCGTGTCTCGTCGGGAAGGATTTCGGTGTAGGCAAGCCGCGAGTGGTCATCGACGGCGTTGTGCAGGTAGCTGTAGCCGATGGCGGGTTTCTTCCCGCCGGCGCGGCGGCGGTCGGTGACGGTGGCCTGGCTGTTGTGGCTGCCGGCCTGGCGGCCGAGGACTTTGCTGCCGCCGCCGTCGGGGACGTTGCCGACTTTCTTGATGTCGACGTGGACGAGGCCGCCGGGCTGCGGGTACTCGTAGCGGCGGATCACCCGCCCGGTGGCCCGGTCCAGGTGTGCGAGCCGGGCCAGCCTGTAGCGGCCCAAGACCCGGTGCACGGTAGCCGGGTTCAAGCCCAGCAAAAACGCGATCCGTGCCGGCCCCCACCGGCGGATCACCCGGACCTTGATGATCCGCCGCTCGGTGCGCGACGGAGTGCGCCGCGGACTGTGATGCGGACGCGAGGACCGGTCTGCCATCCCCGCCTCGCCCTCGGTGCGATACCGATCCGCCCACCGTTGCGCGGTGCTGGGCGAGACTTGGAAACGCTCAGCCGCACGCCGCAACGGCCAGCGATCGTCCACGACACACCGAGCCAGACGCAGCCTGCCCGTCTCAGTCAACGGAGCGTTACGGTGACACACGAGGACCTCCAGGTATTCGGTGCAGATGTCGTGATCCACACCGAACCCGGAGGTCCTCACTCATTCCAAGATCATCCGCCCCGTGTCCCCCGTTCACAACCTCCCGAGACACAACAGGTAGCGGAACCTCAGTGAGCCTCTCGCTGCGGGATCTTTTTCCCTAGTGGCTCCGCCACGAGGGAAAAGCCGTCCTCGCGAGAGGCTCACTGAGAACCCGCCGGTGGTCGGCTTTTCGACGTGGGCTATGCGCTTCGCGCATACAGGCACGGCCTTCGGCCGCCAGGCAGGCTTGCTTCACCTCCCGACGGCACGCCCTGCGGCCGCGAGGCAGGCTTGCTTCGGTTCGCCCTTCGCGGACTACGCCGCCCAAGTGCACGGCTTCGCCGCAAGGATGCGGCTTCGCCGTGCCAAAGGACCGACTCGGGTCAGCTGTGGTCGCCTTCGCGGCGGGGGTGCAGCGGGGGGAGAGTGGCGATCGCCTCGGTTCGGGTGAGGCCGGTTGCTTGGAGCAGGTCCACCGCGATGGAGCGGACCTGCAGAACCACGACCTGCATCGAGAAGTCACCCTCCCCGAGCAGCTCCACCGAGGAACGCCGAGCCACCGACCGCGCCGTCTCCCGCGCCTGCAACGGCTCGGTGCCGCTGGCCAACTCATCGCGCAGCAACACCACCGAACCGGCGAGCTCCTCCAGCAGCCCCGGCAGCGGACGCGGTACCGGTTCGTCGTCGCGCAGCGCGGCCATCGCACGCCGCGCCAGCACTCGGGTGTTGCGCAACGCCCGGTCGATCGGAGTGGCCGCCGACTCGTAGCGCTCCAGGTCACCGCGGCGCCGCCAGCGGATCGGGGCGAACTTGGCGATCTCGCCGCCCGCCTCCAACGCCGTGCGGAACTCGTCGACGAGCTTCTGGCTCTTGCGCGTCGAGGCCAGCGTGTCGGAGGCGAGGTCGACGTCCCGGCGGGACACCGCCCACGCGACTCCGCGCAGCCCGTCGGTGAGCGCGCCGAGCACCAACCGGCCGTTGCGGTGCGCCACGGCCAGCGGGTTCGCGGGCAGCAGCGCGGCGACCACGAACCCGACCAGGCCGCCGACGGCGGCGTCGATCATCCGCGTCCAGCCGCCGGCCGTCGCGGGCGGCAGCAACGTCGCCACCAGCACCGATGAGGACGCCGCCTGCAACACGATGATCGCGCCGCTGTCGGCGAGCACCGCCGTGCTCATGGCGAGCGCGACGACCAGCGCGATCTGCCACGGACCGGTACCGATCAGCGAGATCAGCACATCGCCGACGCCGATCCCGATGCTGACGCCCACGACCAGCTCCAGGGAGCGCCGCATCCGCTGGCCCAGCGACACGCCCAGCGACACCACCGCGGCGATCGGCGCGAAGAACGGGGCCGGGTGCCCCACCAGGTGCTTCGCCACGGCCCATGCCAGCCCGGCGGCCACGGCGCACTGCACGATCGGAATCCCCGACCGGAACAACCGCCGCAACCGCCGACTCAACTCCTGCCGCACCCGTTGCACGCGCTCATTCTGCGCCACGACGATCGCAACGAGGTAGCGCGGCCGCGTCGGTGCTCGGCGGCGTGGACGAAGATCACTCGGTCCGAGCCGGTGAGCCGGATGACGGGGACACCGATGTGGCGACCGAGACCGGAGAAAGCACGCGGGGAGACCGCCGAGGCCCGGACGCCGGGCAGGGCCGTCGCGCGAACGGGCTGGGCCGGTCGGGAGGACCCGGCGCACCGGGTCCTCCCGAGCATCACGCCACTCCGGTGGCTTCCACCGATGCGGGGTCGCTGTCGAGCAGGAGCTGGCGGCAGCGGTCGAACTCCTCGGTCTCGCCGATCGCGCCCGCGGCCTTCGCCAGCACCGCGACGGCACGCAGCACGCCCTGGTTGGGGCGGTGCCGCCACGGCACCGGGCCGAAGCCCTTCCAACCGGACTTGCGCAGCGCGTCCAGGCCGCGGTGGTAGCCGGTCCGCGCGTAGGCGTAGGCGGCGATGAACTCTTCGCGCTCCAGCGCGGCCTCGCCGAGCTGCGCCCAGGCCGCGCTGAACGCGGGGAACTCCGCGGCGACCTTCGCCGGGTCGGTGCCGGCATCGAGTGCGGCCTGCGCGGTCGTGTTCTCCGGCAGCAGCGTTTCCGGTGGCTCCAGCAGGTTCGTCATGGCGTCATCCTGTCATCCGACGCGCGAACGCCACCCCGGTACTCGGTCCGGGGTGGCGTTCGAGGTGCGATGCGGTGTCAGCCGGCCAACATGCGGCCCGCGGACTTCAGCGTTTCGCAGCCGTGGGCGACGCGAGCGGCCATGGCCTGCTCCGCCGCCTTCAGGTAGCTGCGCGGGTCGTAGACCTTCTTGTTGCCGACCTCGCCGTCGATCTTGAGCACGCCGTCGTAGTTCTTGAACATGTGCTCGGCGATGGGCCGGGTGAAGGCGTACTGGGTGTCGGTGTCGATGTTCATCTTCACCACGCCGTAGGAGAGCGCTTCGTGGATCTCCTCCAGCAGCGAACCGGAACCACCGTGGAAGACCAGGTCGAACGGCTTGGACCCGGCGGGCAGGCCCAGCTTCTGGGCGGCGACGTCCTGGCCCTGCTTGAGGATCTCGGGGCGCAGCTTGACGTTGCCGGGCTTGTACACGCCGTGCACGTTGCCGAAGGTCGCGGCCAGCAGGTAGCGGCCCTTCTCCCCGGCGCCGAGCGCGTCCACGGTGTGCTCGTAGTCCCCGGCGGCGGTGTAGAGCTTCTCGTTGATGTCGTTGGCGACGCCGTCCTCTTCGCCGCCGACGACGCCGACCTCCAGCTCCAGGATGATCTTCGCCTTGGCGGCGGTGTCGAGCAGCTCGGAGGCGATCTGCAGGTTCTCGTGCAGCTCGATGGCCGAGCCGTCCCACATGTGCGACTGGAACAGCGGGTTCTCGCCGCGGTCCACGCGCTCCTGGCTGATCTGGATCAGCGGCCGGACGAAGCCGTCCAGCTTGTCCTTGGGGCAGTGGTCGGTGTGCAGTGCGATGTTCACCGGGTACTTGGCGGCCACGACGTGCGCGTATTCGGCGAGCGCGGTGGCCCCGGTGACCATGTCCTTGACCTTCGTACCGGAGGCGAACTCGGCGCCACCGGTCGAGACCTGGATGATGCCGTCGCTCTCGGCCTCGGCGAAGCCACGCAGCGCCGCGTTGAGCGTCTCCGACGAGGTCACGTTGATGGCCGGATAGGCGAACTCACTTGACTTCGCCTGGTCCAGCATCTCCGCGTAGACCTCGGGGGTAGCGATGGGCATCGGTCGTCCTCCTCGGGATGGAGTCGTACTTGGCAGCGGGGAGCCGCGCCGAATCCTACGAGGGCGCGCGAGATCCGCGCGGGCCTGTTGAGGTCAGCGCTACCCGTTCGCGTCATAGGGAAAACCACTGGATCGGTGCGGATCTGCACCGCTGTCGGAATCCTCACACCATTGGACGTGAGGGGTCGCCCGAACAGGCTAGTGGATCATGAAATCCACGAGCCGGTGATCGCGTTCCACTCACGGACGGTGGTCGAGGCGATCACGCCTTCCGTCAGGTACGGGTCCTCGTCGATCAGCCGCTGCACCGCCGCCGCGTCCGCCGCCTCGTACACGAGTTGCGCGCCCTTGCCGTCCTCGTAGGGACCGCCGGCGAGCAGGACTCCCCGCTGCGCGAGCGACTTGGCGTAGACGCGGTGGTCGGGACGTACGGCCAACCGGCGCTCCTCATCGTCGCCGTAGACCATTTCGACCACGAACTTCGCCATTTCGGACCTCCCTGATCACGAGCCTGTTCCGGACGCTACCCGGCCGAAGGACAGCCGCCGGGCGGAGCCGGTACTTTCAGATCATGTTCGGGGATTCCTCATCGGGGGTCGAACGCAGCGTCGAGCAGACTCTGGGTCACCTCCGCGCGATCGACACCGCATCCACCGCCACCGACCAACCGCTCACCCTCGAAGATCTATACCGACAGCAGCGGATGCGCATGGTCCGGCTGGCGATCCTGCTGGTCGACGAGCCGGCCACCGCCGAAGACGTGGTGCAGGAGGCGTTCACCGGGCTTTACCGCAACTGGTCCGGCCTGCGCGATGCGAAAGCCGCCATCGGCTACCTGCGCACCGCCGTGGTCAACGGCAGCCGCTCGGTGCTGCGACGTCGCAAAACGGCCCGCGAGTACCAGCCGCCGCACCAGGCCGACGCACGCTCAGCTGAGTCGCTGGCGATGCTCACCGCGGAGCACCAGGCGGTGGTGGCGGCGCTGGGCGAGCTGCCGCCGCGACAGCGCGAGGTGCTGGTGCTGCGCTACTACGGCAACCTCACCGAAGCGGAGATCTCCGAGGCCACCGGCGTCTCGAAGGGGACCGTGAAGTCCACCGCGAGCCGCGGCCTGGAAGCACTGCAGAAGGTCATGCGCTCGCACTGAACCGCTCGTACCTCGGAGGTGCCCTCCGCCTTCCCCGCGGAGCGAGGTCAACGGCGCCCCCTCCGAGTGAGCATCCCGCGTGGGTCCGCTGATCAGGTGAGTGATCAGCGGACCGCGACGATCGGAGCCGCCTCCGCCGCCAGCGCCGCGACGCGGCTTCCCGGCGCCACGGCTCGTCTGCGGCCGATCGGGCGACGGGCAAGATCACCCGATCCACACCGGGCTTTCACCCGGCCGCAGCGCGTCGCCGGTCAGCACCCGGCGGCACCCGACGGCACGGCAGCGAAGACCACACCATGCTGGTGTAGACCATTAGAGGTCGGTGCCGGAAAATGACGGCACCGACCACCACAGCAACCGCCGCTCGACGCGGCCTCGCCCTCCCACGGACCGGTCGACACCACGGCGCGGGCGACGAACGAAAGTGGGGACAGCCAGTGACCACGCACGACACCGGGGCAACCCTCACCGCGAGCCGCATCGTCACCCCGGACGGCGTGCTGGAGAACGGCTGGATCCGGCTGGCCGGCGCGGTCATCGACGAAATCGGCACCGGACCTGCCCCCACCGGAACCACCGACCTCGGCGACGGCTGGCTGGTGCCCGGTTTCGTCGACATCCACTGCCACGGCGGAGGCGGCGGCTCGTTCACCGGGCTCGAAGCCGACCAGACCCGGGCCGCGCTGGCCGCGCACCGCTCGCACGGCACCACCACGACGCTCGCCAGCCTCGTCACCGCACCCCTCCCCGACCTGGCGAAACAGGTCGGCGCGCTGCACGAGCTGGTCGTCGACGGCCTGCTCGACGGCATCCACCTGGAAGGCCCCTTCCTGTCCGCGGCGCGCTGCGGCGCGCACGACCCGGCGCTGCTGCGCGAACCGGACGAACAGGCGATCCGCACCCTGCTCAAAGCGGGGAAGGGCTCGATCAAGATGGTGACGCTCGCGCCGGAGCTCAACGGCGCGATCCCCGCCGTCCGCACCCTCACCGCGCAAGGCGTGATCGCCGCGATCGGGCACACCGACGCCGTCCGCGAACAGGTGCTGCCCGCGGTCGACGCCGGTGCGACCGTCGCCACCCACCTGTTCAACGGGATGCGGCCGCTGCACCACCGCGAACCCGGCCCGGTCGGGACGCTGCTGGACGACGAACGCATCACGGTGGAACTGATCTGCGACCTGGTGCACCTGCATCCGGCCGTGGCCGGTCTCGCCGCACGGCACGCGGGCACCGGACGGACCGTGCTGATCACCGACGCGATCAGCGCCACCGGCGCCGGAGACGGGACCTACGAACTGGGGAAGCTGCCGGTGACGGTGGTGGACGGGGAACCACGGCTGGCCGACGGCTCGCTCGCGGGCAGCACGCTCACCATGGACGCCGCGTTCCGCAACCTCGTCAACGACTGCGGGCTGCCGGTGCCCGCCGCGGTGCACGCCGCCTCCACCCGGCCCGCCGAGCTGCTCGGCGCGGCCGACCGGGTCGGCTCACTGCGCCCGGGACTGGCCGCGGACCTCGTGTTCCTCGGCGACGACCTGCGGTTGCGGCACGTCATGAAATCGGGGAACTGGGACACCCCCAGCCGCTGACACCGCATCGCGCCGGCAAATGACGGAGCCGAGGCCGCGTCACCCGACGGGTCATCCGGAAAGGACGTCCTACGCTGGCGGGCATGGAGAGTTCGCGGGAGACCCCGGAGAATCTGCTGTCCGCCGCGCTGCGCGCGCAAGCGGTCGGCGGGCAGCCCGGGAACGCCGCCCCCACACCACCGCCGCCCACACCACCGCCGCCCGCGCCGGTCCGGCCGCCCGAACGGCGCCGGCTCCCGGTGGCGTCGGTGCTGGTGTTCGCCGTGCTGCTCGGCATCGCCGCGGGCGGTCTCGCCGGAGTGCTCACCCTGGCTTGACGATGGCGCCACGAGCCGGACATCACTGAGCCCGTCCGGCGCGGCGACTTGCCCCGCCCCGGACGGCCGGAGTCGGGCTGGCGGTTCACGCTCAACGGGCACCGGTACCGTTGGCGAGCGTGACGACCGAACTCCCCGCGATGCTCAACGCCGCTGGAACGTCCACGCTCGCCCTGCTGCCGTCCTGGCTGGATCCGGAGAACATCGTCAGCTCGCTCGGCCCGTTCGCGCTGATCGGTGTCTGCCTGATCATCTTCGCGGAGTGCGGCCTGCTCATCGGGTTCTTCCTGCCCGGTGACTCGCTGCTGTTCGTGACGGGACTGTTCGTGGCGACCGGTGCGATCTCCACGCCGATCTGGCTGACCTGCCTGCTGCTGTCCTTGTGCGCGTTCGTCGGCAACGTGACCGGGTACTGGATCGGCCGCAAGGTCGGACCCGCCCTGTTCAACAAGCCCGACTCGAAGCTGTTCAAAACCGAACACGTCGACAAGACCCACGAATTCTTCGAGCGCTACGGCGCCCGAGCCATCATCCTCGCCCGGTTCGTGCCGATCGTGCGGACGTTCATCACCGCCGTCGCCGGCATCGGGCAGATGGACCAGCGGAAGTTCTTCAGCTACTCCGCCATCGGCGCCGTCCTCTGGGCCGCGGGCATGACGGTGCTGGGCTACTTCCTCGGCAACATCCCGATCATCAAGGAGAACCTCGAGGCGATGGCGATCCTGATCGTCTTCATCTCGATCCTCCCGATCATCGTCGAGTACGTGCGCGGCCGCCGCACCAAGGCGAAGGACGCCGCCTGAGGCACTGACCGACTCAGCCACCGAACGGCGAAAGCCCGGCCGGGCGCGGACGATCCGCTCGGCCGGGCTTTTTCACGCCCGCTACCAGGCGCGGGACGGGTCCGCGTGCTGCGCGATCCAGGCGTGCATGGCGATGCCCGCCGCCACCCCCGCGTTGATCGAACGCGTCGACCCGAACTGCGCGATGGACACCACGACGTCCGCCGTCTCCCACGAATCCGAATGCAACCCCGGCCCTTCCTGGCCGAACAACAGCACGCAGCGCTCCGGCAACGCGGTGCGCTCGATGGGCGTCGCGCCCGGCGTGTTGTCCACCGCGACGATCGCCAGCCCCTGCTCGGCGGCGAACTCGCGCAGCGAACCCAGGTCAGGGTGGTGGTGCACGTGCTGGTACCGGTCGGTGACCATCGCGCCGCGCCGGTTCCAGCGGCGACGCCCCACGATGTGCACGGCCCGCGCGGCGAACGCGTTGGCGGTGCGCACCACGGTCCCGATGTTGTGGTCGTGCTGGAAGTTCTCAATCGCCACGTGGAAGTCGTGGCGGCGGGTGTCGAGATCGGCGACGACCGCGTCCCGGCGCCAGTAGCGGTAGTGGTCGACCACATTGCGCCGGTCGCCTTCGGCCAGCAGCTCCGGGTCGTAGCGCTCGTCGTCCGGCCACGGCCCTTCCCACGGCCCCACGCCCACGTCGGTGCCCCACTCGGTGGGGCCGGGCAGGCCCGTTTCCTGACTCATCGCCCGGACAACTCCCCCCACGGCACGCCGCCGTGCACATCGACCAGCAGATCCAGCATCGGCAGCACCGTCTCCGGCTTCGCCGGTCCGGCACGGAACGCGACCACGTGATCCGGCGCGAACTCCAGCACGACGTCGCTCATGCGGTCATCGGTGAGCAAGGCGCGCGCCAAGCCCGGCGGCACCGCGCGGCGCGCGAACTCCGCGTCCGGCGAAGTCAGCAGGTACGCGCGGTCGAACTCCGCGTCGCCCGAAGGGACGCGCAGATCCTGGCCGAGCGCGCCGAACACGCCCGCGCGCGCCACCCGCAACTCCGGCCCTGGCACCGGGCGCGGCAGCACCACGGCGACCCCGAAGGTGAACACCCGCTGCCCAAGACCCGGCGGACGCCGGTACTGCACCGCCTCGAACGCCTGCCCGCGATGCTGCCCGGCGAAATGGAAGTAGTCGTGCAACCCGCGGGAACTCGCGAACTCCCGCAGCACCCGAGCCTGCCGCCACAACTGGTCGCCCGGCACCTGCCGCCAGCCCTCACCGGACCGCAGCAGCCGCTGGAAATTCCCGATGGAGCGCTTGCGGCCGAGCACGGCGAGCAGCACACCGCCCACCAAGATCAGGGCGATCAGGACGAAGGCGATGGGGACGATTGCTTCCACGGGACACGACCGTTCTGGACGCGGTCAGCTCAGACCGAGATCGGCGAGGTTCAGCAGCGAACGGTAGCTCAGCCCCTCGGCCTCGATGGCCTCTTTCGCGCCGGTCCCGCGATCCACCACGGTCACCACACCGACGATCTCGGCGTTCTCCTCGCGCAGCGCCTCCACCGCGGTGAGCACACTGCCGCCGGTGGTGGAGGTGTCCTCCACGGCGAGCACCTTGCGGCCCGCGACGCCAGGACCTTCGATGCGCCGCTGCATGCCGTGCGCCTTCGCGTCCTTGCGCACCACAAAAGAATCGATCGGGCGGCCGGGCGCGTGCATCATCGCGGTCGCGACAGGATCCGCGCCCAACGTGAGACCACCGACCGCGTGGTGCTCCCAATCCGCGGTGAGCTGCCGCAACAACGTGCCGATGAGCGGTGCGGCGGCGTGGTGCAGCGTCGCCCGGCGCAGGTCGACGTAGTAGTCGGCCTCCTTGCCGGAGGACAACGTCACCTTGCCGTGCACCACGGCGAGCTCGGTGACGAGCCGGGCGAGCTCAACACATTCCACCTGGTCAACCTGATTCACGTCGTGGAAGTTTACTGGCTGGTTTCGGGGCTCTTGTTGCTTGGGTGGTCGGGTGGCGGAACCTCAGCTGTCTTCTCGCTGCGGGATCTTTTTCCCTAGTGGCTCCGCCACGAGGGAAAAAGCTGTCCTCGCGAGAAGACAGCTGAGAACCCGCCGGTGGCCACCTTTTCGACGTGGGCTATGTGCTTCGCACATACAGGCACGGCCTTCGGCCGCGAGGCAGGCGGGGCTTCGCCCGCCCTTCGAGGGCTTCGCCGCCAAAAGCACGGCCTTCGGCCGCGAGGCAGGCGGGGCTTCGCCCGCCCTTCGAGGGCTTCGCCGCCAAAAGCACGGCCTTCGGCCGCGAGGCAGGCGGGGCTTCGCCCGCCCTTCGAGGGCTTCGCCGCCAAAGGCACGGCTTCGTCGGCAGAGGCACGGCTATCGCCGTTAGGCGGGCGGGGCTTTGGCTGTCCGTCTCGGGGTCAGGTTCGGCCGGGGACTGTTCGGGTTACCACTGCTCGTTGGAGGCGGTGGGGGATCAGGCGGCCGATGGTGACGAGGGCCTTGTACTGCGGGCTGGGGATGGAGACCGAGCGGCCGCGGCGGAGGTCGGTGAGGCCTTCGTGGACCACGTCGTCGGCGCGCAGCCAGAACGCCTTCGGCAAGCGGCTCATGGAAAGGCCGGCTCGCTCGTGGAACTCGGTCCGGGTGAAGCCGGGGCACAGCGCCATCACTCGCACTCCGGTGCCGGTCAGCGCGGAGGACAGGCCCTCGGAGAACGTCGTCACCCAGGACTTGGTGGCGGCATAGGTGGAACCGGCCACGGAGAAGAACCCGGCCACGCTGGACAGGTTGATCACGTCGCCGCCCCCGCGCGCCCGCATCCCCGGCACCGCCGCGTGCGTCAGCCGCAGCACGGCGGCCACATTGAGGTCGAGCTGCTTGCGCAAGGTCGCCGGTTCGGTGTCCCAGAACGCGCCGGAAGTGCCGAAGCCCGCGTTGTTGACCAGCAGGTCCACCGGCCGCCGCTCGTCGGCGACGCGGCGCTCCACCTCGGCGAGCTGCGCCGGGTCGGCGAGGTCCGCGACGAGCACTTCGACGGTGACGCCGTGACGCGCGCGCAGCGCCTCGGCCAGCGCCTCCAGCCTCGTGGCGTCGCGGGCGACGAGCACCAGGTCGTGCCCCTCGGCGGCGAGCCTGCGGGCGAAGGCGTTGCCGATCCCGGCGGTGGGGCCGGTGACAAGTGCGGTAGGCATGGTTCGCACCGTATCGCCTTGCTGATCGGCTCCGGTCAGGACTGGTTCTCGGAATGCTCGGCGCGCTCGACGCGGACCGTCTCGTTGGTGTCCGCCGGGGAGGACGCGCCGGTGGCTCCCTTGAGCTGACGGGTCGGCTCGGTCTCCGCGGCCTGCTCCGGCTCCGGCTCGTTCGGATCCGTTTCGAACGGGTCGATGATGTCGGCGAGTTCGCCCAGCGCGCGCAGCAGCCGTTCCAGGCGGGCCGGGTCGGCGCCGTCGGGTTCGATGGCGGCCAGCACCCAGTCCTGCTCCAGCCACACCACGGTGACGTCGGGACCGACCTCTTCGGCGGCCTCGACCAGTGCCGGGGTGACCAGCGGGCGGGCCGCGGCGACCTCGGTGACGAAGGCGTAGCGGGAGCCGACGGGTCCGAGCAGGTCCAGCCCGGAGTCCTGCGGCACCGGCACGTCCGGCTGCCAGAGTTCGAGGATGGTGCTGACGCTGCGGCGGCAACGCACCCCGGCGAGCACGGTCGCGACCTTGTTGTTCACGGTGAGGTCGAGCACGTAGACCTGGCGGCGGCCGTCGGCGGTGAACGTGGAACCGGCGACGACGTCCGTGGCGGTGCCGGTGCCGTGCTGCGCGAGCGCGCCGCGTTCCCAGCGCGTCGGCAGCACTTGGTCGACTTCGGCGAACTGCCAACCGCGCAGCGCCGCCCAGCGACGCCGCTCCCGGTTGTTCGGGGCGCGTCGTGTGCGGTCGGCGATCAGCAGCGCGACGCCCGCGGCGATCGCGAGGACGGCGACGAGGAACCAGACCCAGGCAGGGATACCCACACCGCGCAGGGTAGTCCCGTCGCCATCTCCCGCGAAGATCGCCGGGGTCTCCGGGCGGGAATTGCGCCATCCGTGCGAGGTGCGCAGCACGGATGGCTCGGGAAGGTCTCGCTCCGGATATGGCCGGGCTCTCGGCGCCCCGTCCGCGAACCCGTTCCGCGCAGCGGCCAGAGCCATCGGGTGTCGGTGGAGGGCGGTCGGCGACTCGCCGGAGACCGCACGAACGCGGCGATTCGGCGCGGAGGCCGGGAACGAAGAAGGACGGGAGCGGCGAACCGCTCCCGTCCTTGTCTTCTTCTCTTATCGACCGGCTGATCCGATCTCTGTAGCGGCCGATCGGGTGAACGTCAGACAGAAATCCGCCGCAGCCACCAAGCGGTGAACGCGAACAAGGCGAGCGCGGTCGCGACGAGCAGGCCCGCCTCGATGCCCTGGAAGATCCAGAACCGCTCCGCGGGGGTGGTAGCTCACGAGGTCACCGGGGTGACCGAGCACGAACGCGTCGCGCACGTCCTCATTGGTCCGCGTGGTCACCGGAGTCATGTAGTGCGGGCGAACCCCGATCCACACGAACAGCGACCACGCCACCGAGCAGACCAGGGTCGCCGCCATCGCCGGCACGGTCCGCCGCAGCAGCGCGCCGGACGCCATTCCGATCGCGAAGCCGCACAGGCAGTTCGCCGGGAACACCAGGACGCGATTCGCGGCGCGGCGCGGCCCGCAATGATCCGTTCCTCCAGCACGTGCACGGGAGACGAGATCCGCGCTGTGGCCATCCGCACAAGCAATGTCGAAGTGGAATGTTCAATTCCACTCGTCGGTTGCCTCGATTCGGAATCATCGTCGCGCCCGGAGGAGCTCCATGACCGCGCCCGAGGTCGCTCTCGACCGTCCCGTCCGCGCCCCGCGGGCAGTGCTCGCCCCGCATCGCGCGTTCTGGTTCGTCGGAGCGCTGCTGGCGCTGTTCCTGATGGCCTCCACCGCGCCGTCCCCGATGTACGCGATCTACCAGCAGCGCTGGGACTTCTCCGCGACCGTGCTGACCGAGGTGTTCGGCGCCTACATGATCGGCATCCTCGCCGCGCTGGTGCTGTTCGGCGCCGTGTCCGACCGGATCGGCAGGCGCCCGGTGCTGTTCGCCGCGCTGCTGCTGGAGATCGTGTCGATGCTGGTGCTCGCGTTCGCGCCCGACGTGGGGCCGTTGTTCCTCGGCCGGTTCCTGCAGGGCGTCGCGACCGGCGCGGCGACGGGCGCGATCAGCGGCTCACTGCTGGACTTCCAGCCGCCGGGCAGCAGCCGCGGCGCCACCTTCAACGGGGTGGCCGCGGGTCTCGGCATGGCATTGGGTTCCGGTGTCGCCGGACTGCTGGTGCAGTTCGCGCCCGCGCCCACGATGCTGGCTTACCTGCTGCTCATCGTCGGTTTTGTGATCGCGTTGCCACTGGTGTGGTTGATGCCGGAGCCGGTGCGCGACCCGATCGCGCTGCGGCGCGCGTTGCGCCCGCAGCGCCCCGGAGTGCCCGCCGGGCGCGGCAAGGCGTTCGCGCTGCTGGCCACGACGATGCTCTCCGCCTGGACGATCGGCGGGATGTTCATGTCGCTCGGCCCCTCGGTGGCGAAGAGCCTGGTCGACGGCACGCCTTACCTGATCGGCGGGCTGGCGGTCGCAGCCATGACCGGCGTCGGCGCGGCCGCCCAGCTGTCGGCGTCCGGCTGGCTCGGGCAACGGGCGGTGCGCGTCGCCGCCCCGACGCTGATCGTCGGGCTCGCCACGGTCGCCGTGGCGGTGCTCAACGGGAGCGCGGCCACGTTCTTCGCCGGGTCCGCCGTGGTCGGCATCGGCTGGGGCCTGATGTTCATGGGTGGTTTCCGCCTGCTCACCGCACTGGCCGACCCGGACAACCGGGCCGCGACCGCCTCGATGATCTACATCGTGGCGTACCTGTCGGCAACGGTGCCCAGCGTGCTGCTCGGCATGCTGACCACCTACGCCGGCCTCACCACCTCGACCATCGTCTTCGCAGCCATCGCAGCCCTCTTCGCCACCATCGCCTGGGCCGGCACCTACATCCGCCACTGACCCCTCGTCCGATCAGCGGCAAAGCCCGCGACCAGCGGACGAAGCAAGGACCGCCTCGCGGCGAACCGTGCTTTTAGCGACGAAGCCCGCGAAGGGCGAGCGAAGCCCCGCCTGCCTCGCGGCCGAAGGCCGTGCCTTGCGGCGAAGCCGTGCCTGGATGCGCGTCAGCGCATAGCCCACGTCACAAAGCCGACCACCGGCGGGTTCTCAGTTGGTCTCTCGCGAGGACAGCTTTTTCCCTCGTGGCGGAGCCACTAGGGAAAAAGATCCCGCAGCGAGAGACCAACTGAGGTTCCGCCACCCGACCCCCCAAGCAGAAGGCGTCAACCAGCCCGAACGACGAGAGCCGAGTTGTCGTCGGCTGTGTCGACCTGGACTTTGTCACCGTCGCGCACTTCGCCCGCGAGCAGCTGCTTCGCCAGTTGATCGCCGATGGCCGACTGCACGAGGCGCCGCAGCGGACGGGCGCCGAAGACCGGGTCGAAGCCGTTGAGCGCCAACCAGTCCCGGGCCGCGGGCCGCACGTCCAAGGTCAGTCGCCGCTGGCTGAGCCGCTGCGCCAGCCGCTCCACCTGAATGTCCACAATGGATGTCAGCTCCGCGGTGGTCAGCGAGCGGAACACCACCATGTCGTCGAGCCGGTTCAGGAACTCCGGCTTGAACTGCTGGCGCACCACCGAGAGCACCGCGTCGTCGCGTTGCTGCTCGGACAGGTTCGGGTCCGCGATGGCCTGCGACCCGAGGTTCGAGGTGAGCACCAGGATCGTGTTGCGGAAGTCCACCGTGCGGCCCTGCCCGTCGGTGAGCCTGCCGTCGTCGAGCGCCTGCAGCAGCACGTCGAACACGTCGGGATGCGCCTTCTCCACCTCGTCGAACAGCACCACCGAATAGGGCCTGCGCCGCACCGACTCGGTGAGCTGGCCGCCCTGGTCGTAGCCGACGTAGCCGGGCGGGGCGCCGACCAGGCGGGCCACCGAGTGCTTCTCGGAGTACTCGCTCATGTCGATGCGGATCATCGCCCGCTCGTCGTCGAACAGGAACCCGGCGAGCGCCTTCGCCAACTCCGTCTTGCCGACGCCGGTCGGGCCGAGGAACAGGAACGAGCCGGTCGGCCGGTCGGGGTCGGCGACGCCCGCGCGGGTGCGCCGCACCGCGTCGGACACCGCGCGCACCGCCTCGCCCTGGCCGACGACGCGGCCTTCCAACTCGTCTTCCATGCGCAGCAGCTTCGTCGTCTCGCCTTCGAGCAGCCGCCCGGCGGGGATGCCGGTCCAGGAGCTGACCACGTCGGCGACGTCGTCAGGCGTGACCTCCTCCTGCAGCATCGCCTTGCGCTCGGTCTGCGCCTCGGTGGCGGTGGCGAGTTCCTTCTCCAGCGCGGGGATGCGGCCGTAGCGCAACTCGGCGGCCTTGCCGAGGTCGCCGTCGCGTTCGGCGCGGTCGGATTCGCCGCGCAGCTGTTCGAGCTGCGTCTTGAGGTCGCGGACCTTGTCGATCGACTCCTTCTCGCCCTGCCAGCGCGCGGTGAGCTCGGAGAGCTGTTCGCGCCGGTCGGCGAGCTCGCCGCGCAGGGTGGCGAGCCGTTCGACGGAGGCGACGTCGGCCTCCTTGGCCAGCGCCATCTCCTCGATCTCCAGGCGGCGCACCGCGCGCTCCACCTCGTCGATCTCCACCGGCCGCGAGTCGATCTCCATGCGCAGCCGGGACGCGGCCTCGTCGACGAGGTCGATGGCCTTGTCGGGCAGGAACCGAGCCGTGATGTAGCGGTCGGAGAGCGTCGCGGCGGCCACCAGCGCGCCGTCGGTGATCCGCACGCCGTGGTGCACCTCGTAGCGCTCCTTGAGCCCGCGCAGGATCGCCACGGCGTCCTGCGGGCTCGGCTCGCCGACCATCACCTGCTGGAAGCGGCGTTCCAGCGCGGCGTCGGTCTCGATGTGCTCGCGGTACTCGTCGAGCGTGGTCGCCCCGACCATGCGGAGTTCGCCGCGCGCCAGCATCGGCTTGATCATGTTCCCGGCGTCCATGGCGCCTTCGCCGGTGGCACCGGCGCCGACGATGGTGTGCAGCTCGTCGATGAAGGTGACGACCTCGCCCGCGGAGTCGGTGATCTCCTTGAGCACCGCCTTGAGCCGCTCCTCGAACTCGCCGCGGTACTTCGCGCCCGCGATCATCGAGCCGAGGTCGAGCGCGACGACTCGCTTGCCGCGCAAGGATTCCGGCACGTCACCGGCGACGATGCGCTGCGCGAGGCCTTCGACGATGGCGGTTTTGCCGACCCCGGGTTCACCGATGAGCACCGGGTTGTTCTTGGTCCGCCGGGACAGCACCTGCACGACGCGGCGGATCTCGGAGTCACGGCCGATCACCGGGTCCAGGTCGCCGTTGCGGGCGCGGTCGGTGAGGTCCTGGCCGTACTTCTCCAGCGCCTTGAAGGTGCCTTCCGGGTCCGGGCTGGAGACCCGCGCGGAGCCGCGCACCTTGGCGAACGCCTCGCGCAGCGCGTCGGGTGTGGCGCCGTGCTTGCGCAGCAGGTCGCCGACCTGCCCGCCTTCGGCGGCGAGTCCCACCATCAAGTGCTCGGTGGAGACGTAGTCGTCGCCCATCTCGGTCGCGAGGTGCTGGGCGTGCGTCACCGCCTTGAGCGCGTCCCGGGACAGCTGCGGCGGGGAGACCGTGGATCCGGAGGCGGCGGGCAGTGCGTTGATCAGCGTCTCCACCTCGCGGCGGATCTCCGCCGGATCGGCCTCGACCGCCGTGAGCAGCGGTGCGGCGATGCCGTCGCCCTGTGCGAGCAGGGCGCCGAGCAGTCGGGCCGGACCGACGTCCGGGTTGCCCGCCACCGTGGCGGCCTGCGCCGCCGAGGAGATCGCCTGCTGGGTCTTGGTCGTCGGGTTGAAAGCGTCCATTCCTCCACCTCGCCAGGGCATCGCTCACGAGTCACCATGCTCGCGCCGAACCGCCGTCGTGCACACCCGCCACAAGCCCCGACTCGACGAGCTCAGGTCATCCGGCAGGA
This sequence comes from Saccharopolyspora gloriosae, assembly GCF_022828475.1. Lineage (GTDB taxonomy): Bacteria > Actinomycetota > Actinomycetes > Mycobacteriales > Pseudonocardiaceae > Saccharopolyspora_C > Saccharopolyspora_C gloriosae_A. The sequence goes on from NZ_CP059557.1 coordinate 6,687,360, forward strand.
AAGTTGAGCCTGTTGCACTCAAGCTTACATCCATTTCGCAATGTAAGCGGAACTTCGGCCGCGCGCCTCGATGTGCTCGCCCGTTCGGCCGAACTTCGATCACTCTCAGTCTCGAATCAGGTGTCAATTGGCGAGTGGATCCCCTAAAAGCATTGAGTCTTGAATGTCCGCTTGTCTAACTTTCCGCCATGCCACCCGCATTCGGCTCGTCACTCACGAGCCCACCCCCGCACACCGACGTGCTCGCCGCTGAAAGCGGCCCCCTCTCCAGCGTCGAAGACACGATCAACACCGTCTTCGAACCGATCTCCGACGGGTTCTCGAACCTCGTGTTCGGCGAGCTCACGCTGTTCGGCGTCACGTTCCCGTGGGTCGTGGCCTGGCTCGCGATCGCCGCGGCCGTGTTCACCGTCGCCTTCGGCTTCATCCAGTTCCGCTCGCTCGGGCTGTCGCTCGCGCTGCTCCGCGGCAAGTACTCGCGCGACGACGACCCCGGCGAGATCACGCACTTCCAAGCACTGACCTCGGCGGTGTCGGCCACCGTCGGGCTGGGCAACATCGCGGGCGTGGGTGTGGCGGTCACCGTCGGCGGCGCGGGCGCCACCTTCTGGATGATCGTGTGCGGCCTGCTCGGCATGTGCACGAAGTTCGTGGAGTGCACCCTCGGCGTGAAGTACCGGGAGATCCACGAGGACGGCACCGTCACCGGCGGTCCGATGCAATACCTGCGCAAGGGCATCGCCGAGCGGTTCCCCGGCGCGTTCGGTGCCGGGCTGGGCAAGTCCCTCGCGGTGATCGCCGCGATCATGATCCTGTTCTTCGGCATCGCCGGCGGCAACATGTTCCAGGCGAACCAGACCTTCGCGCAGCTGCGCAACGTCACCGGCGGCGATGAGGGCTGGCTCGCCAGCGACGGCGCGGCCCTGGTGTTCGGCGTCGTGCTCGCCACGCTGATCGGCGTGGTCATCATCGGCGGCATCAAGTCCATCGGCGCGGTCACCAGCAAGCTCGTGCCCGCGATGGCGATCATCTACGTGGGCGCCTGCCTGACCGTGATCGCGGTCAACATCACTGCGGTCCCGACCGCGTTCGGCGAGATCATCAGCGGTGCCTTCACCCCCGCCGCCGGGTTCGGCGGCGCGATCGGCGTGCTCATCATCGGTTTCCAGCGGGCCGCGTTCTCCAACGAGGCCGGACTGGGTTCGTCGTCGATCGCGCACTCCGCGGTCAAGACCCGCCACCCGGTCACCGAGGGCTTCGTCGCGCTGCTGGAACCGTTCGTCGACACCGTGATCGTCTGCACCATGACGGCGCTGACCATCGTCATCGCGAAGACGGAATTCTGGACCAGCGCGCAGCAGGACGTCATCAACGGCGGCGAGGCCCCGGACGGGGTCATCGTGACCTCCGACGCGTTCGCCACGGTGCTGCCGTGGTTCCCGTACGTGCTGACGCTGGCCGTGGCGCTGTTCGCGATCTCCACGATCATCACCTGGGGCTACTACGGTCAGCGCGCCTGGCTGTTCCTGTTCGGCAAGAGCAAGGCGAAGGAGATCACCTACAACGTGATCTTCTGCATCAGCACCGTGATCGGTTCGGTGCTGACGCTGACCAGCGTGCTGAACTTCGCCGACGCCGTGCTGTTCGCGCTGGCGCTGTTCAACATCATCGGCCTGTACCTGCTGATGCCGGTGGTCAAGCGCGAGCTCAAGAGCTTCCGCGAAAAGCTCCGCACCGGAGAGGTCGCGCCCGTCGACCGCTCGGACATCACCTGAGCGACCGCTGCAGTTGGAGTCGATGCCTCCTTTGATCGGTCCCACCGGTCAAAGGAGGCCTTCACCCGAGACGGACACGAGGGGCCGCCCGCCGGTTGCGGCGGACGGCCCCTCGTCGTGGTGGGTCGTGCGTCAGTTCTGCTGCACGGCCTGGATGTCGATATCGACTCGCAGGGTCGTGCCGATCGCGGCGATGCCCGTGCGCAACGCCTGGTTGAACGTCATCGCGAAGTCCTCCCGCCGCAGCTCGGTCGTCGCCGAGGCGGAGGCGCGGGACCCGCCCCACGGGTCCGGCCCGACTCCCGCGTAGTGCGTGTCCAGCACCACCGGCTTGGTCATCCCGCACAGGGTGAGGTCCCCGGCCAGCTCCCAGCGTTCGCCGCCTGCGGGCCGCAGCCCGGTGCCGGTGAAGGTGATCTCCGGGTGCCGTTCGACGTCGAGGAAGTCCTCGGCGCGCAGGTGCGCGTCGCGCTGCGCGTTCGCGGTGTCGACGCTGGCCGCGTCGATCCGCACGGACACGCCCGTCGACTCGATCGGCTCGCCGATCGACACCTCACCGCTGAACTCGGTGAACCGCCCGTGGATGCTGGTGATGCCCAGGTGCCGGGCGCTGACCCGGATCGACGAGTGCACCGGGTCGATCTCCCACCGCCCCGGTGCGGGCAGCTCGGCGCCCCCGGCACGCCGCAGTTCGAGCACGCCGAGCGCGGCGTCCTGCCCGCCGCGCACCAGCGTGGTGCGGGCGACGGGTTCGTAGCCGACGGTCGACACGATCGCGGTGTAGGAACCGGGCGCGACCCCGGTCGCCACGGCCACGCCGTCCTCGCCGCTCTGCGCCCGTGCCGCCTGCGCGCCGCCGCCGTCGATGAGCGTGAGCGCGGCGCCGGGAACCGGCCAGCCGTCGCCGGTGCGCACCGTCGCCGTCACGGTGCCTGCTCCGTCGCCGTTGCTCACGTCGCTCCCCCTGCCTTGGACCGCGGTCATGCTCAGTACCCCAACTCGACGTCGTGCGTGGCGCGCTGCCCGTCGAGCCGCAGCGGTGTCGCGACCGGCGGGTAACCGGTGGCGATGACCGTGTAGTCGCCGTCGGGCAGGTCGGTGAACGCGTAGGTGCCCTCGGCGTCGGTGGTGACGGCGGTGACGACCTCACCAGCGGCGTCGAGCAGCGTGACCCGCGCGTCCGGCACCGGAAGGCCGAGGTTCGCCGAGCGCACGACCCCGGTCAGCGCCGCGCCGGTCTGCAACGCCACGTCGAGCGCGGCGCTTTCGCCGTCGGCGACGACGACCGGGGTGGCGACGGGACGGAACCCTTCGGCGGTCGCGGTCAGCGCGTAGGAGCCGCCGACGAGATCGGTGAACTCGTAGCGCCCGTCGGTGCCGGTGGCGTTCGAGCCCACGACCTCACCGCGCAGGTCGGTGAGCACCACGGTGGCACCGGAGATCTCGCGGTCTCCGCAGCGCACGACGCCCGCGACGGCACCGGAACCGAACATCCGCACGTTGTGCCGCACCGGGCGGTCGTTGACCACGACCATCGAGGCGGTCGGCTGGTAGGTGCCTGCGGCGGCGATGAGCACGTAGGTCCCGCCGTGGGTGACGTCGAGCCGGTAGCCGCCGTCCTGATCGGTGCGGGCGCGTTCGACCTGCCTGCCGAGCGAATCGGTCAGCGTCAGCACCACCTCGGCGACCGGGTTGCCCGCGGAGTCCTGTGCCGAGCCGTGCACGAACAGTCCCGCGCCACCGTCGGCGAGGTCGCCCGCCAGATGGCGCCCCTGGACACCGTTGTTGTTCGTCGCGGGCGTCGTTGACCAGGAACGGGAGTGGTTGCCCACAGAGTTGTCCACAGGCTCGCCGAAGTGTGGGGCCGCTGCGTGCGGCACCCCCGCAAGCTGCGCAGAACCACTTTGGCGAGTGAGCGGCGCAGTCTCCTGGCCGACCGAGTTGTCCACAGGGAGCGGTTGGTTGTCCACAGTTTCCGCGAGCACCTCGTCCTGGGATTCGATGGTGCTGCGCAGCGGGACCTCCTTGATGAACACCACGGCCAGCAGCGTGACGACCGAGATGCAGGCGGAGACGAAGAAGATGTCCCCGATGGCGTCGCCGTAGGCGGCGCGCACGATCTCCTGCATCGGCCCTGGCAGCGCACCGACGTCCAGCGAGCCGCCGCCCGCGCCGCCACCGGCTCCGGCGGGGATGCCCATCCGGGTGAGCCCCTCGTTGACGTAGTCGGTGACCCGCGCGGCCAGCACCGCGCCGAGCACGGACACACCGGCCGAGCCGCCGAGCGTGCGGAAGAACGTGACGACCGAGGTCACCGAACCGACGTTCTTGCCGGTGGTGACGTTCTGCACGGTCAGCACCAGGTTCTGCATCAGCGAGCCGACGCCGATGCCCATCATCGCCAGGTACACGCCGACGAGCACGAGGTTCGTGGTGTGGTCCATGGTCGCCAGCAGGCCCATGCCCGCCACCAGCACGATGGAGCCGAAGATCAGGAACGGCTTCACCTTGCCGCTGCCGCGGGAGATGATCTGGCCGGAGATGGTGGAGGACAGGAACAGCCCCAGCACCATCGGCAACGTCATCAACCCGGCGTGGGTGGGGGTGAAGCTGCGGGCGATCTGGAAGTACTGGCCGAGGAACACCGAGCCGCCGAACATGGCGGTACCGACCGCGACGGTGCCGATGGTCGCCAGCGTCACCGTGGGGTTGCGGAACATGCTCAGCGGCACGATCGGTTCGGGGAACCGGGACTCGATGATCACCGCGATGATCAGTGCGAGCACCCCGCCGCCGACGTAGGCGGCGGTCTCCGGCGAGGCCCAGGCGAACTGCTTGCCCGCCATCGACACCCACACCAGCAGCAGGCTCACGCCGCCGACGAGGAACAGCGCGCCGAACCAGTCGATGCGCACCGGCCGCTTGATCACCGGCAGCTTCAGCGTGCGGCCGAGCACGATGAACGCGATCACGGCGATCGGCACGGTCACCCAGAAGCACCAGCGCCAGCCGAGCCAGGAGGTGTCCACGATGAGCCCGCCGACCAGCGGTCCGCTGACCGTGGCGACCGCGAAGGCCGCACCGATGTAGCCGCTGTAGCGACCGCGTTCCCGCGGCGAGACCATGGCGGCGATCACGACCTGGATCAGCGCCTGCAACCCGCCCATGCCGATGCCCTGCACGGCGCGGAAACCGATGAGCTGCGGCATCGTCTGCGCGAAGCCGCCGAGGACCGATCCGAGCGTGAACACGGTGATCGCGATCTGGTACAGCAGCTTCTTGCTGAACAGGTCGGAGAGCTTGCCCCAGATCGGGGTGGAGGCCGTCGAGGTCAGCAGCATCGACGTGACGACCCAGGTGTACTGGCTCTGGCTACCGCCGAGGTCGGCCAAGATGCTCGGGAGCGCGTTGGACACGATCGTCGAGCTCAGGATGGCGACCAGCAGGGCCAGCATGAGCCCGGACATCGCCTCCAGGATCTGGCGATGCGTCATCGGCGAGTCGCTCGTGGCCTGGTGGCGGCCACCGCCCTGTGCCGGGTCGGTTCGGCCATCGGCCGATGCCGAGCTCGCCGGCGCGGCTTCGCCGATCGTCGAGCGGGTCATCGAATTCCTTTCTGCGACGACGCGTCGGGGCGTCGGTCATCGGCGGGCACCGGCCGCTTGGCGGCCAGGTGCGAGGTATCGGCGTGCTGCTCTTCGGGCAGCACCGCCCGACGGATGTCGGCGGCGGCGACGCCGAGCAGCTCGGCCAGGTCGCGCACTTTCGTCTCGTCCCAGTCGCGCAGCGCTTCGCTGAGCCACTCGGCGCGGTGTTGTTCGATGCGGGCCAGCGCCTGCTCGCCTTCTTCGGTGGCGCGCAGCAGGGAGACCCGGCGGTCTTGGGGGTCGGCGCGGCGGCTGATCAGCCCGGCGTGTTCGAGCTGGGAGACCTGTCGGCTGACCACGGAGGCGTCCACGATGCGATGCGCGGCGAGGTCGGAGGCTCGTGACTCCCCACAGTGCACGAGCTCACCGAGCAGTCCGCTCGCCGCGTAGGGCAGGTCGGTCTGGGCGTGTTGGTTGAGGTTCTGCACCGCGACCTGCTTGAGGCCCAGCAGCGCGCGGAGGGGCCGCAGCAGTTCGCTGCACGTTTCCGGCGTCGGTCCCACGAAGCCACTCCTTTAGTTGCTGCACGCAACTATAAATATGTTAGTTGCAGACGGCAACTTACTGAGGAGTGGCCTACCCCACGACCTCCGGACGGAGCTACGGCACCAGAGCCACCCGCGGGACACGAGCCCGCTCGGCGAACGCCACCGCAGCGTCCACTTCGCCGAGCGGGAAGGAACGCGGGACCAGCGCCGCGAAGTCGGCGTGCCGGGCGCCGCGGGCGAGGAAGTCGACGGCCGAGACCAGATCGTCCGCGCCGTAGTTGTGCGAGCCGCTGACGGTGAGCAGCCGCCGCACCACCGACTCGGCGCTCAACCCCACCGGGTCGGCAGGCGACACCGACCCCACCAGCGCCAGGTGGCCGCCGATGGCCAGCAACTCCCACGAAGAGCGGATCGCCGCGTTGCTGCCGGACAGTTCGAGCACGGCCACCGCACCCTCCCCACCGCTGAGCCGCCGGACCGCCGCCGCGGCACCGTCCGGGCCGGTCACCTCGGCGGCACCGAACGCACCGGCCGCGTCGCGGCGGCCGGCGTCCGGGTCGCACGCCACGATCGAGCGCACACCGAGATGCCGCAGGTAGGCGACGGCGGTCAGGCCGAGCATCCCGCAGCCCTGCACCACGACCACGCCCGCCGGATCCGGGTCGGCGCGGTGCACCGCGCCGACCACCGTCGCGGTGGCGCAGTTCGCCGGGGTGATCACCGCGTCCGGCACGTCCGGAGGCACCTCGACGAGGCCGGTCCCCGCGAGCAGGTGGCAGTGATCGGCGAATCCGCCGTTGAGCGCCCACGCGTCCGTGCAGGCGGCGTGCCCGTACTTGTGCTGCTCCGTGCACTTCTGCGGCAACCCGCGGCGGCACCGCGCGCAGCTCCCGCACGCGGTGCCGATCGTCCAGGTGAGCCGCATCCCCGGCTCGACGGATGCACCGGAACGAGTGCGCGCCGCCGGACCGGCGGCCACCACCTCACCGACGGCCTCATGCCCGAGCACCGCGGGCAACGGAGTGGGCCGATCACCGCGCAGCGTGTGCAGGTCGCTGCCGCAGATCGTCGCCATCCGAACCCGCACCAGCACTTCGCCCGCCCCGAGCTCCGGATGCGCGAACTCCCGGAGCAGGAAGCGCTCCCCGTCCCACACCGCCGCCCGCGCCGTCACCGCAGCGCCTTGCGCAGCCACAACGCGAGCAGCTCGATGAGCAGCACAACGCCGAACGACAGCAGCAGCACCGTCGTGACCACCCCGAACTCCAGCACTCTCGACGCGTTGAGCAGGTAGAAGCCGATGCCTCCCGCGCCCACCAGGCCGAGCAGCGTGGCCGACCGGACGTTGGTGTCGAGCTGGTAGAGCACGTGCGCGAGGAACGCGGGCACCGCCTGCGGCAGCGTCGCCGCGAAGAACACCTGCGTGCGGGACGCGCCGGTCGCGCGCACCGCCTGCTCGACGTCGCGGTCCACCTCCTCCAGCGAGTCCGCGACCAGCTTGCCGAGCAGGCCGACCGCGCCCACGGCGAGCGCCAGCGCGCCCGCGACCGCACCCAGCCCGGTGATCACCACGAAGATGATCGCCAGCACCAGCTCCGGGATCCCCCGAACGGCCAGCACGATCCCGCGGAACGTCCGGGCGACCGCGCGGTTCGGCGCGACGTTCTCGGCGGCGAGCGCACCGATCGGCAGGGCGAGCACCGCGCCCAGCAACGTCGCGGCCAACGCGATCTTGATGGTCACCAGCAGTTCGGCCAGCAGCTCGCCGAAGATCCCGCCGGTCTCCGGCGGCCAGAACAGCGCCAGCGCCGGGCCGAGGTCGGTGACCGCACGAGCGAACTGGCCACCCGAAATCCCCGCACCCCACACCGCTGCCACCAGCGACGCCACCGCGAGCACCAGGTAGCTCGCCGCGCGTACCCGCGCGAACGTCCACGGCACCGAAATGCCGGATCCGCGCGGCACCGCGCGCGGGCGGCCGCCGAGCAATGCTCGCCGCAACGCCCCGGACAGCAGCTCCACGACCACGCACAGCGCGAGCACCACCAGCGCCAACGCCATTCCCCGCTGGTAGTCGAGCTCGCCGAGGGCGTGCGCGATCTCCATGCCGATGCCGCCGACCCCGACGAACCCGAGCACCACCGACACCCGCAGGTTGATGTCCAGCCGGTGCAGCGAGGTCGCGATGAACGAAGGCAGCACCTGCGGCAGCACGCCGGCCGCCAACTCCTGCACGCGCCCGCCGCCCGCGGCCCGGATCGCGGTGCGCGGGCCTTCGTCGAGGTGCTCGATGGCGTCGGCGTAGAGCTTGCCGATCATGCCGATCGAGTGCAGTCCCATCGCCAGCACTCCGGTCAGCCCGCCGAAGCCGAACACCCGGAAGAACACGATCGCCAGCACGACGTCCGGCACCGCCCGCGCCGCGACGATCAGCCCGCGGGCACCGTGCCGAGTCACCCTGCCCGGTGTCGTGTTCACCGCCGCGAACACCGCGATCACCCCGCTGAGCAGACTGGCGAGCACGGTCGCGGTCACCACGATGGCCAGCGTCCGACCGCACATCGCCAGCAGCTCGCCCACCGGCGGGAAGTCCAGCGGCACCGTGCGGGCGAGGAAGTCGGCGGCGTTGCCCGCGCTGTCGATCAGCGTCGCCAAGTTGAGCCGCAGGTCGGCGACCGCCCACACTCCGGCACCGAGCAGCGCGAGCAGCACCGGTGCCGCGCCGACGCGACCGGGTCGCGGTCGCGGACGGGCAAGCGAGGGGCGCGCCGAGAGCTGCGCCGTCACGTCGCGGCCCCCACGTGCTCCAGGCTCGTGTAGACCGACATGGCCGCCTCGCGACCGAGACCGTCGACCGGCGTGTCCAGCACTACCGAGCCGCCGCGCAACCCGATCACCCGGTCGCCCCAGGACAGCGCCAGGTCGACCTGGTGCAGGCTGCACAGCACCGTCAGCCCGTCCTGCCGGGCGATGTCGCTGATCAGCCGCATCACCTGCGCGGCGGACTCGGGATCGAGCGAGGCCACCGGCTCGTCGGCGAGCAGCACCTCCGGCCGTTGGATGAGCGCCCGCGCCACCGCGGCCCGCTGCTGCTGGCCGCCGGAGAGCGTGTCGGCCCGCTGGAACGCGTGGTCGCGCAGCCCGACCCGTTCCAGTTGTTCCAATCCCGCCCAGCGCACCCGCTTCGGATAGGTGGGCAGCCCGAGCCGGGGACCGCGCAGCGAGCCGAGCGCCCCGGTGCACACGTTCTCCAGCACGCTCATCGCCCCGACCAGGTGGAACTGCTGGAACACAAAGCCGACGCGCCGCCGCAGCCGCCGCAGCTCGGCTCCGCCGAGCGCCGCCACATCGGTGCCGAGCACCGTGACGCGACCGGACGTCGGCCGGTGCAGACCGTCCACGTGCCGCAGCAGCGTGGACTTGCCGGAGCCGGACAGGCCCAGCAGCACCGCGATCTCCCCGGCTCGCACGGTCACCGACACCCCGTCCAGGGCGACCAGGTCGCGCCCGAACTCCTTGCGCACGTCGTCGAACTCGATGGCGGTCATGAGCACTGCTCGTCGCGCGTCGTGCGGCACACGTCCCGGATGCCGTCGTAGAAGGAGTCGTCGACGCCGGTGAAGCCCCAGCCGTTCTGGTCGCCGATCGGGCATTCCCCGGCGCACAGCCCGCGTTCCCGCAGGCGATCGCTGTTGGCCTGCTCGCCCAGCGCCCGGGTGATCTTCTCCCGCAGCGCCGGATCGAGGTCGTCTGACAGCGCCACCGGGTCGGACGGGATCACCGGCGAGCGCCACAGCACTCGGAGCTCACCCGGCTTCAACTGGCCCTTCTCGATGAGCTGCCGGTCGACCATCGTGTCGTAGGCGAACCCGGCGTCGCAGTCACCGTGCGCGACGGCCAGCGCCGCCGCGTCGTGCCCGCCGCTGAAGACCGGCCGCGTGCCCTGCTCCGGGTCGACCCCGGCTTGCAGCAGCCCCGCCTTCGGGTAGAGGTGCCCGGAGGTGGAGGTCGGGTCGACGAAGCAGACCTGCTTGTCCCGGAAACCGGCGAGGTCGGTGATCCCGCTGTCCGGCCGGGTGATCGCGTAGGAGCGGTAGCCCGGCTCGACGCCCTTCTCCGCGACCTGCGCGGCGACCGCGGTGGCGGGCACGCCCTTGCTGCGGGCGAGCACGTAGGAGAACGGGCCGTACTTCGCGATGTCGATCTTCCCTGCGCGCTGACCCTCGATCACCGCGGCATAGTCGGTGGCCTGCTGGAACACGACCTTCTTGCCGGTCTCGGCGGCGATCAGGTCGATGACGGGCTGGTAGTCCTGGCGCAGGCTCTGCGATTCCTCGCTGGGGATGGCGGCGAACACCAGCTCGTCATCCGAACCGGAGCCGCCGTCGGCGGCGCTCGGGCCGCACGCCGAGAGCAGCGCGGCGCAGGCGGTCAACGCCAGCATTCGGTGGATCTTGTTCATCGGGAATGCTCCTTCCCGGCCAGCAGCTCCGGCAGGTCGTTGATCGAGTCGAGGCAGTGCCCGGCTCCGGCGCCGAGCAGGACGTCGCGGTCGTGCGCGCCGGTGCGCACTCCCGCGACTACGGAGGCACCGGCACGCAGGCCGGAGAGCACGTCATAAGCGGTGTCGCCGACCACGGCGACACGTCGGACGTCCGTCACGCCGAGCCGGAGCACGGCGGTGAGCACCATGTCGGGGTAGGGCCGCCCCCGGCCGGCCTCGGCGGGGCTGAGCGTCAGGTCGGCCAGTCCGTGCCAACCGAGCGCAGCAAGGATCCGATCCTGGGTTTCCGGAGAGAAGCCGGTGCTCAACGCGACCTTGATGCCATCGGCGCGCAGCAGGCGGATGGTCTCGGCGGCGCCGGGGATCTCGGTGCACGCCCCGGATCCGACCAGGTCGGCGTAAGCGGTCTCGAACGCGCGGTTGGCCCGCTGCGCGCGCTGCTCGTCCAGCAGGGCGCGGAAGACGACGATCTTCGACTCGCCCATCGTGCGGTGGACGTGGTCCAGCATCGCCGGGAACTCCCGTCCCGGGACGCCCACCTCGGTGATGGCCGCGGTGAACGCCTGCTCGACCAGTCCGCCGTCGGCCACCGTGGTACCCGCCATGTCCAGCACGGCGAGTTCGATTCCGCCGCTCACAGCCCCGCCTCCGTCGCCGTGTCCGCCGCGATGGCAGGCGAGCAGGTCATGCCGCGGCCACCGGGGCCGGTGACCAGCCACACGCCGGGCGCCACTTCTTCGCGGTGCACGAGCCGCCCGCCGTCGAGGCACTGCGCGTAGACACCCGCCCACCTCCGCCGGATCTCGGGTGCGGGCCGCCCGAGCAGCTCCGCCACCCGTTCCCGCAGGTGCTCGTAGGGCTCCTCGGTCACGTCGAACGGGAACGGCTCCTCGTAGGCGTGCGTGTCGCCGATGGTGAGCCCGCCGTCGAGGCGCTGGACCATGAGCAGCTGCATCGCGTGCTCGGCGGCGACCGGGGACTGCGGCTCCGCTGCGGTCAGCTCGTCGAGCGCGGCGCCCCGGTAGGCCGGGTAGTAGCGGAGGCTGTCGCCGTCGGCGACGGACGTGGTCAGCGGCTCGTCCAGCGGCGCGGTCTGCATCATCTGCAACCGGACGCGGCGCACCGGCGGTTCCGGCGCCAGCTCGCGGATCGGGCCGCTGAGCACGGCTCCCGTGCAGAGCACGACCACGTCGGCGGTGTGCCGCTGCCCGTGGTCGTCGCGGACGGAACCCTCGGCGACCTCGACCACCTCCCTGCCCGGCAGCCACCGGTAGCGGCCGGTCGCCGCCAGGTGCGCGCGCAGCGCGGGCTGCGCGGTGCGCGGCTCGACGGCGGCGTCGCGCTCCGACCACAGCGCGCCGCGCATCTCGCCGCGCAGCGCCGGGTTGATCGACCGCGCCTTGCCGGGGGAGAGCAGCGTGGTGCCGCGCGCCGCCGCGTCCGGTCCGGCGGCGAACCGCTCGCCGACGGCCAGCTCGCCGTCCGTTCGGAGCACGGTGAGCGAACCGTTCGCGCGGAATCCGAGGCCCGGCACCGACTCGGCGATCCGCTCCCAGTGGTCTCGGGCGCGCTGCGCCGCTTCCACCTCCGGCCCGGCGGCCCGGCCGCTGACCCAGACGAGCCCGAAGTTGCGCACCGACGCGCCGCGCGCCTCCGGTTCCCGTTCGAGCTGGACCACTTCATGACCGCGTTCGAGGGCCTGCCAGGCGTGCATGGTCCCCAGCACGCCGCCGCCCACCACTATTACTCGCACGGCGACGAGCCTGCGGTCCGGCGACCAATGCGCCGTGGACCGATGGGGAACCCGCGGTGAACGAGCCCGAAATCTTGGACTAGATCAGTTACCTTTTTGTGACATTGGAGCTGCGGGCAGGAACTCGAACGATCAGTCGGCCCGCAAGTGGGCTTCGAAGCTGAACCGGTCACCGCGGAACAGCGACCGCACCCGCTCGATCGGCAGCCCGTCGGCGCCCTGCGACACGCGGTGGATCAGCATCATCGGCAACGAAGGGTTGGTACCGAGCAGCAGCGCCTCGCGCGGCGTGGACAGCACCGTCTCCACCCGCTCGCGGGCCTCCGCGAACACGACGCCGTACCGCTCGCCGAGGAACGCGTACAACGAGCTGTCCGGCTCGAACTCCGCAGGCAGCCCGGGAAAGCGCGCCGCGGGCAGATAAGTCGACTTCAAACCGATCCGTTCCCCATCGGCCATCAGCACCCGCTCGATGTGCAGCACGTCGGCGCCCGCCTCGATGCGCAGGTCCGCGGCGAGTTCGGGATCAGCGGCGACGACCTCGGAGGTGACCAGCAGGCGACTCGGCCGCAGCCCCCTGCTGCGGACGCCTTCGGTGTAGCTGACCAGTGCCAGCGGCTGCACCAGCTTCGGCGGGGCGACCACGCTCCGGCTGCCCTGCCTGCGCTGCAACCGGCCTTCCAGCACCAGCTCGCCCACGGCCTGCCGCAACGTCACGCGGGACACGCCGTAGCGCTCGGCCAGCTCGCGTTCAGGCGGGAGCGACGCGCCTTCGCCCAGCTCCTCCACGAGCGCGACCAGGCTCGCCTTCACCTCGTAGTAGCGCGGCACCCGGCCGTGCTCCGGGATACCGCCCCGCACCGGCTCGCCCGCTCGATGCGGCGGTCTCGACTCGTCGCGCACGCACGGCAGCCTAGAGACCTGGCGAATCCCCACCGCAGGTCGGCTCGGCGGGTGCTCAGAACATCCGGTTGAGCTGGGACAGCAGGCGGGAGAGGTCTTGGAGGTCCGTGGTGGACCAGTGGGCGAACTCGCCGTGCATGTGCTTGCGCCGCTGCTTGCGGACCTGGGCCAGCCGGGAGCGGCCGGAGGCGGACAGCTGGATGCGCCGCGCTCTGCCGTCGTCCGGGTCCGGTACCCGTTCCAGCAGGTCCAGCTCGACGAGGGTCGCGATCTGCCTGCTCACCGTGGACTTGTCCAGCCCGGTGCGGTCCGCGACGTCCATGCCGCGCAGCGATCCGGCGTCGTCGACCATCAGCAGCAGGCTGTAGGAGGCCGGGTCGAGGTCGGGATGCACCTGCGAGGCCACCGTCATCGAGAAGTTGCGGGCACGCCGGAACATCATCACCAGCTCGCGTTCGACCGCTTCGGCCGCACCTCGCCGTTCCCGGTCTTCGGTCCTGCCGGAACCCGTCGCCGGACTGTCCGCCGGCGTCTCGATCCGCTCGATCACGGCACTCTCCGCCCGCCGTCGGTGCATTGACGCATCGCTTCCGCGCGACACCAGTGTCCCGTTCGCCCAGTATCCCGTTCTCCAGGGGTGCACCCGCACCCTGGGGGCTCGCCGGAGCGTCCGCGTCCCGCCGGGCACCCGCAGATCCCGACGGAGCGATCTTGTAGTCGTTGTCTTGCCAGCGGCGAAGCCGATGAGCAGCGACCACCTCGGCACGAGGACCACCGGCGGGTTCTCGATGAGCCTCTCGCGAGAACGACTTTTCCCTCGGGGCGGAGCCACGAGATCTCGCGGCGAGAGGCTCACCGAGGTTCCGCTGCCCGGACACCCGCACCGGCCGGAAAAGGGGCTCAGGGAACGAAGTAATTGCCTGCTTTGCGTTTGGGGTCGTCTGTTCCCCAGCTGCGTTTGCGCAGTACCGGGACCATTCGCGGGATGTGCTTGCGGCAGTGGATGTAGGCCTCTTCCACCTCGACGACCACCCAGCGCTCAGGAGTGCGGCCGCGGTCGAACTCGACGGGCAGCTGCGGGTGCAGCTCGCGCAGCTCGGCGTCCTCCACGATCCGCGCACCGCCGTTGACGTGCAGACCGATCAGATCTTCGGCGAAGTCGACCATGAGCAGGCCGATGTGCGGGTTCTCGCTGATGTTGCCGAGGCTGGCGAACACGCCGTTGCCGCGGTACTCGGGATAGGCGAGGTGGCGGTCGTCGAGGACCTCGATGAAACCGGGCGGACCGGCGCGGAGGCTGGAGTCGCATTCCCCGTGGCCGTCGGCGGTGGCCACGAAGGCCATCTCGATCCGGCCGATGAACTCGCGCATCCGGGCGTTGAGGTGGTCGAGGACCTGGTCGTCGTAGAAGCGCCGCGCGCGCTTCTCGGTTCCGTAGGCGGTCTGCAGCAGATGCTCGCCGTCGGATCCGGGCAGGTCGGCGGGGTCCCGCCGGTCGGCGTCCGGGCCGCGTCGGCCCGGTTCGCGCCGGAACGCTTCGTCCGCGCGGACTCCGGCGGACTCCGCGTCGGCCGGGCAGGCGGTGTGAGTTTCGGGGCGCACGCGCACACAGTGTCATGCGCGCGACAAAATCCACACCATCAGCCGCAGGTTTCCCCGCTACATATCGAGGACGCCGACGGGGAGTAGTCGAAACGCCCGCAAACGTGTCATCAATAGTGTGAGGAGGCGACAAGGCGTTATGGTCCTGCACGTCGGGGGACATCGAACGCCAGCAGCAGTGTGCACCTATCGGATGCCACCCGAGTCCGTGGAGACCACGACCGAACCATGTCAGCGAACGCCGTACTGAGCCCAGGGCCTCGCCCGAACCGGCCGACACCGGAACGCGCGAGCCAGATGGTCCACTTGATCCGGGAGAGCTGGACCGGCGTCGAGGCACGCACCGACGAGGTGGCCAGGTTCTTCTACGCGATGCTGTTCAGCATCGCCCCCCGCACCCGCGAGCTGTTCGCCGCCAACATGGAATCCCAGCGCGACCGGCTGATGCGGGCGCTGGTGCACATCATCCAGATGATCGACCGGCCCGACGACCTGCTGCCGTTCCTGCACCAGCTCGGCCGGGACCACCGCAAGTTCGGCGTGGTCTCCGAGCACTACGAGGCGGTCGGCACCGCACTGCTCGCCGCGATCAAGAAGCACTCCGGCACCGACTGGACCCAGCAGGTGGAACGCGCCTGGGCTGAGGCGTACACGGTGCTGGCCACCGCGATGATCAGCGCGGCGAACGAGGACAACGGTCCCGCCTGGTACGACGGCGAGGTCATCGGCCACACCCGGCTGACCCGCGATCTCGCGGTGATCCGGGTGCAGACCGACCACCCGGTTCCCTACCACCCGGGCCAGTACGTCAGCGTCGAAGTGCCGCAGCGCCCACGACTGTGGCGCTACCTGACTCCCGCGAACCAGCCCGGCGAGGACGGCGTTCTGGAGTTCCACGTTCGCACCGTGGACGGCGGCTGGGTCAGCCGCGCCCTGGTCGGGCACGCCCAGCGCGGTGATCGGTGGCGGATCGGTTCGCCGATGGGTCAGCTGCACGTCGACCGCGAATTCGAACGGGACGTGCTGATGGTCGCGGGCGGCACCGGTCTCGCCCCGATGCGGTCGATCGTCGAAGACTTGGCCCAGTACGGCCAGAACCCGCGGGTCCGCCTGTACTACGGGGGCTACGCGCCCGAAGACCTCTACGACCTGGCGAATCTGCAGCGGGTGGCGATGACCAACCCGTGGTTCACGGTGACCCCGGTGCTGGAGGAACCGGCGGGGACCGGCGCCGAACAGGGCACGCTGGCCGAAGCGGTGGCACGTCACGACTGGTCCCAGCACGAAGTGCTCATCGCGGGATCACCGGCGATGGTCCGAGCCACCGTGTCGAAACTCCTGGTCACCGGAGTGCCGCTGGACCAGATCCACTACGACCCGTTCGCCCTGGACTGACTCGTCCCGCGGGGCTCGGGGACACCGAGCTCAGCGGCGACGGGAGTCCGGCTTCCAGACGACCAAGGCGGTTTCCTGCTGCACGGGGACGAGGTCTCGGCGGTAGGAAGCGTGCACTTGAGCCGCGGTCTGCTCGACGGACGCGTAGGCGGCGGTGAGTTCGTCCATCAGGCCCTGCACCTTGTCGCGCAGCGCGTCGACCTCGTTCTCCAGCTCGATGATGCGCTTCACCCCGGCGAGGTTGACGCCTTCCTCCTGCGAGAGTCGCTGCACTTCGCGCAGCAGCGCGATGTCCCGCGCCGAGTAGCGCCGTCCGCCCGCCGGGGTGCGCCCCGGCGAGACCAGGCCGAGCCGGTCGTAACTGCGCAGCGTCTGGGCGTGCAACCCGGAGAGCTCCGCGGCCACTGAGATCACGAACACCGGCGTGTCCTCATTGGCCCCTGGTGGGAAACCGATCGTCACGTTCAGCCGAGCGCCGCGTGGACCGTTACCCATGCCTACCTCCCGAGCAGCTCGTCCCACTCCGCACGCGGATCGTGCTCCGCCGTGGCCTCCGCATAGGACCGCAACGCCTCCGCGGCTGAATCGTCCAAAGTGGATGGCACGACGACCTGCAGGGTGACCAGCAGGTCACCGCTGCCGCCGGATTTCCGGCCGACACCTTTGCCGCGCACCCGCAGCGTCCGCCCGCTGGCGGTACCGGGCTGCACCTTCAGCGAGACCTTCCCGTCGAGGGTCGGCACAGTCAAAGTAGTGCCCAGCGCCAACTCGGGGAAGGTCACCGGAACCGTCACCGTCAGATCATCACCGGATCGTCCGAACACCCGGTGCGCGTTGACGTGCACGACCACAAAAAGGTCGCCGCCCGCCGCGCCGTTGCGCCCCGGCTCGCCCTGACCGGCCAGCCGGATCCGCTGGCCGTCGTTGACGCCTGCCGGGATGCGCACGGTCAACGTGCGAGATCGAGTGGCGACGCCCTCGCCCCGGCAGTCCGGGCAGGGGTCGTCGATGATCTGCCCTTTGCCGCGGCAGTCCGGGCAGGGCTCGCTGAACGCGAACGCCCCCTGGTTGCGGGTCACCAGCCCCGCGCCGGAACACGTGCTGCACGTGCGCGGCCGGGTACCGGCCTTCGCACCCGAGCCGTGACAGGTCAGGCAGGTGGCCGGGCTGGACAGCCGCAATGGGACCGTCGCGCCGCGCACCGCCTCGGCGAAGTCGATTCGGACCTCGGTCTCGACGTCCGCACCTCGCTGCGGCCTGCTCGCGGTGGAACCGCCACGGTGCCTGCCCGCGCCGCCACCGCCGAACAGCCCGCCGAACAGGTCGCCGATCCCGCCGGTGCCCGCTCCGGCCCCACCGGGCCGAGCGCCGCTGCCGAACAGGTCGCCCAGGTCGAAACCGCCGGCGCCACCGGCGCCCGCTCCGGAACCGAAGCCCCCGAAACCACCTTGATTACCGCCGAAGCCGCTGCCGAACAGGCGGCGAGCCTCGTCGTACTGCTTGCGCTTCTCCGGGTCGGAGAGCACCCCGTACGCCTCGGAGACGGCTTTGAACTTCGATTCGGCCTTGCTGTTGCCGGGGTTGGCGTCGGGGTGGTTCTCCCGCGCCAGCTTCCGGTAGGCCTTTTTGATCTCGTCGGTCGTCGCGTCGGACGAAACGCCCAGCTCGCCGTAGAAGTCCTTGTCGAGCCATTCCCTGGCACTCACCGGGCGCCCCTCCTTTCGCTTCGCTGTCGTGCCGCACCGGCCTGCGGTGCGGGTGCGGACCCGACCCCGCCCGGCGCGAATGGCCAGGCGAGGCCACGCGGAACGCGACCTCCCGTGTTGGTGACGTCGCGTTCCGCCGAGCGGGGTCGTGGTCTCACTGTGCCGTGTCCTCGCCGGTCTCGGCACCGCTCTCCGGTGGTGCCGCGGCCGCCGGCTCGTGGTCGGTGACGGCGACCATCGCCGGCCGCAGCACCCGGTCACCGAACCGGTAGCCGCGACGCAGGACGGTCGTGACGGTCGGCCCCGACACCTCGGGAGAGGTGTCGTGCTGCACCGCCTCGTGCACCGACGGGTCGAACTCGTCGCCTTCCGTGCCGAACGGCTCCAGGCCCGCGTTGGTCAGCGAACCCGTCAGCTTGTCGGCCACCGCCTTGAACGCACCGGTGAGGTCGCCGTGCGACTCGGCCCGTTCCAGGTCGTCGAGCACGGTGAGCAGGTCACCGGCGACCGACGCCTTCGCGGCGTTGACCACCGACTCCCGGTCGCGCTCGACGCGCCTGCGGTAGTTGGCGTACTCGGCCGTGACCCGCTTGAGGTCCTCGGTGAGTTCGTCGACCTGCTTCTGCAGGCCGGCGTCCGCGCCGTCGACCTCGGGCTCCTCGGGTGCGCCCTCGACGGACGTGCCTTCGGCGACCTTGGCCAGTTCCTCGTCCAGCGTGCCGGACATGCTCTCTGCCACCTGCCCCTGCTCGGTGGCGGCCCGGGGTTCACCGGTCTGCGGATCGATCCGCCTGCGGTCCCGGACCACCACCGGCTCCTGCTCGCCGTCCTGCGGCGGCTGCTGCCGGTCGGAGTTGCCTGAGCTCTCGGAGGTCACTTCTTCTTCTTTTCGTCCTCGTCGTCCACGATCTCGGCGTCCACCACGTCGTCGGCGCCACCGCTGGTCGCGCTCGCACCGGCCGCTCCGGTGGCACCGGCCGCTCCGGCGTCGCCTTCGGCTCCGGCCGCGTCCGCGGCCGCACCGGCGTCGGCGTAGAGGGCCTGGCCCAGCGCCTGGGACTCGGTGGCGAGCTTCTCCACCGCGGCCTTGATCGCGGCGACGTCCTCGCCCTTGAGCGCTTCGTTGACCTCGTCGACGGCCGACTTGACCTTGGTCTTGGTCTCCTCGGGCAGCTGCTCGTCGTTGTCGGTGAGCACCTTCTGCGTCTGGTAGACGAGGGTCTCCGCCTGGTTGCGGGCCTCGGCCTCTTCACGACGCTGCTTGTCCTCGTCGGCGTGCGCCTCGGCGTCGGAGACCATCCGGTCGATGTCCTCCTTCGGCAGCGCGGAGCCGCCGGTGATGGTCATCGACTGTTCCTTGCCGGTGCCGAGGTCCTTGGCATTGACGTGCACGATGCCGTTGGCGTCGATGTCGAAGGACACCTCGATCTGCGGCACGCCACGCGGCGACGGCGGCAGCCCGGTGAGCTCGAACATGCCGAGCTTCTTGTTGTGCGCCGCGATCTCGCGCTCGCCCTGGAAGACCTGGATCTGCACGGACGGCTGGTTGTCGTCAGCGGTCGTGAAGGTCTCGGAACGCTTCGTGGGGATCGTGGTGTTGCGCTCGATCAGCTTGGTCATGATGCCGCCCTTGGTCTCGATGCCCAGGGACAGCGGAGTGACGTCCAGCAGCAGGACGTCCTTGACCTCACCGCGCAGCACACCGGCCTGCAGGGCGGCGCCGACGGCGACGACCTCGTCCGGGTTCACGCCCTTGTTCGGCTCCCGGCCGTCGGTGAGCTCCTTGACCAGGTCGGTGACGGCGGGCATCCGGGTGGAGCCGCCGACGAGCACCACGTGGTCGACGTCGGCGATCTTCACGCCCGCGTCGCGCACCACGGCCTCGAACGGTTTGCGGGTGCGCTCCAGCAGGTCGGAGGTGATGCGCTGGAACTCCGCACGGGACAGCGTCTCGTCGAGGAACATCGGGTTCTTCTCGGAGTCCACCGTGATGTACGGCAGGTTGATGTTGGCCGTGGAGGAGCTGGAGAGCTCGATCTTGGCCTTCTCCGCGGCTTCCTTGATCCGCTGCAAGGCCATCTTGTCCTTGGTCAGATCAATGCCGTTGGAGTTCTTGAACTTGTCGACCAGCCAGTCGACGATGCGCTCGTCCCAGTCGTCACCACCGAGGTGGTTGTCACCACTGGTGGCGCGGACCTCGACGACGCCTTCGCCGATCTCCAGCAGGGACACGTCGAACGTGCCGCCACCGAGGTCGAAGACCAGGATCGTCTGTTCCTTCTCGCCCTTGTCCAAGCCGTAGGCCAGCGCGGCGGCGGTCGGCTCGTTGACGATGCGCAGCACGTTGAGCCCGGCGATCTGGCCGGCCTCCTTGGTGGCCTGCCGCTGGGCGTCCTCGAAGTAGGCCGGGACGGTGATCACCGCGTCGGTGACGTCGTCACCCAAGTAGGACTCGGCGTCGCGCTTGAGCTTCATCAGCACTCGCGCGCTGATCTCCTGCGGCGTGTACGCCTTGTCGTCGATCTCCGTCTTCCAGTCGGTGCCCATGTGGCGCTTGACCGACCGGATGGTGCGGTCGACGTTCGTCACCGCCTGGTTCTTCGCCGGCTGCCCGGTGAGGATCTCGCCGTTCTTCGCGAAGGCGACGATGGACGGCGTCGTCCGCGAGCCCTCGGAGTTGGCGATGACCGTCGATTCACCGCCTTCGAGGACGGAAACGACGGAGTTGGTCGTCCCCAGGTCGATACCGACCGCTCGCGACATGGATGGTTCCTCCTGCTCTTGCTCATGCGCCCAGGACCGGATAGTCCGTTGAGCCTTGCCGACTCAAGTTTTACCGACAGGAATCGGCAGCCGTCAAATCGGGTTGAGCGCGGGACGCTCAATGTTTCTGCCTGGACAACGGCTGAGCTGCACCGGAAGTTCCCGGCGGGCCGTGAAAACTCGATGTTCCGCACGCCACACGACCCCGGGGCCGCTGCCGGAACCGGACGAATCCCCGGACGTCAGCCGTGGTCGACCTCGATCGAGCCGGTCCCGGTGCTCAGTTCGAGCCGCCGCGGCGAGTTCGGATCGGTGGTCACGTCGATGTCCTGCGAGCCGGTGCCGGTGTCGGAGTCGACCCGGTACGCCTCGTCCGGCACTTCGAGTCCGATGCCGCCGGTACCGGTCGTCGCCCGCACGACCCGGGGTCCGGTCAGTTCCAGGTCGATCGTGCCCGTGTCGGCGCGGGCCGTGATGTTCCCGCCACCGAGGTCCTCGCCGTCGATCCCGCCGCTGCCGGTCGTCACGTCCACATCGCCGTCGACGTCGCGCAGTTCGACCCCACCAGCGGATCCGCGCACCCGCACCGGCCCGGCCACGTCGGACACCCGCACCGACCCCGCGGAGGTCTCGACGTCAACGGACTTCATCCCGGCGACCTCCAGCCCGCCCGAATCACCGGTGCCCGTGACCGGCACCGGAGCGGGCAGCGTCACCTCGTAGTCGACCGAGCAGTCTGCGCCGCACGCCGCCAGCACGAGCGCGCCGCCCTCGACCCGGTGGCTGGTCCCGTCATCGCCGCCCAGCCAGTCGCGCACCTGCTCGCGCACTTCGGCCCGAGCTCCGGGCCGGTACTCGATCCGCACCTCCCCGGCGGATTCGGCGAGCCGGACCTCGGTGATCCCGGACAGCGGCGTGACGCTCTCGCGGCCGCTCTGACCTCCCCAGCCCCAGCTCACGACCGTGCCCGCGATCAGCAGGCAGGACGCACCGGCGACCGCCAGCCCCGTCCGCACCATGATCGTTCCCCCTCGTACGACGATGCATCCGCACAGTAACGGCCGCGACCACGGTCCGGAACCGAGCTGCCCGCGATCCTGGTCAGCCCGTGACCTCGCCGACTTCCCGCAGGTACGACATCGGTTGCAGCAGGAAGTGCAGTGCGGGCTCGAAGTCCGCCGCGACCGGCGGTTCGTCGGCGATGAGGGCCTGCATCATCAGCCCGTCGATCGCGGCGAACAGCGCCTTGACGATGCCCTCGTCGGCGCCGCGCCCCTCGTTGATCTCGCTCGCGCCGACCTCGATCCACCGCCGGGCCGCCGGACGCAGCGCGGGCCTGCGGGCGGCGAGCAGGTACAGCTCGTACTCGGCGATGGTGCGCGCCCGCCGCTCGTTGATCATCTCCGCCAGGTTCTCCGCGATGGTCTTCGCCCACGCGCGCCCGTCCTCCGGCGTGCGCTCGCGCATCCGCGCGATGTCCGCGATGAGCAGTTCCGCGCTCTCCAGCAGCGTCGCCACCAGCAGTTCGTCGATGCCAGTGAAGTAGTAGGAGATCGACGCGGGCGGCACGCCGGCCTCCCTGGCGATGGCGCGGTGGCTGACCCCGGCCACCCCGTCGCGCTCCACGACGCGGGTGGTCGCGTCGAGGATGGCGCGGCGACGGCGTTCCCCCTTGGCGAGGCGGCCGTCGGTGTGCTCGACGGTCAATGCGCACCGCCGAGTTCGAGCGCCACGACGCCGCCGATGATCAGCGCGAGGCCGCCGAGCTGCACGGCGGTGATGCTCTCGCCGAGGAACGCCACGCCGATCAGCGCGATGAGCGCGACCCCTGCACCCGACCAGATCGCGTAGACGACACCGACCGGCAGGCCCATCTTGAGCACCATCCCGAGCGCGACGAACGCGGCGCCGTAGCCGATCACCACCATGATCGAGGGAAACGGCTTGCTGAAGCCCTCGGAGAGCTTCAACGACACGGTGCCCACCACTTCGGAGCAGATGGCAAACACCAGCATCAGGTACGCCACCTGATCCTCCTCGCGAGAAACCTGAACGTGTGCCCTAGTTGTTCCAGGGTATATCAATCCCGCGTGGCCTCGGCAGGTCTGTTCAGCGGTCGAGCTCGCCCCGGGGCGGCCCTTCGGCGCCGTCGGAGTCCTCGGAGCCACCGAACAGCGCCTGCGACCCGAGCACCGCGGCCCAGATCCCCATCGGGAAGATCGGGAAGAAGAAGATCCAGCCGCCGGTCGCCAACGAGATCACCAGCCAGATCCCGGTCAGCAGGAACGCGACCTGAGCCCATTCCCGCCACTGCTTCTCCATACCGCGCCAGGGCCGCTTGACGGGAGGCTTCGCGGGTTCGGCCACGGGAGCGGGCGCCGAATCCGGCAGGTCCGCGGTCAGCGGCACCAAGTCGGCCCGGGTGACTGCCGCGTAGGCGTCCCGGACCCGCTCGTCGTATTCGGCCAGGCCGAGCCGCCCCTCGTCGAACGCCACCCGCAGCCGCTCGGCGACCTGCTGGCGATCGGCATCGGAAGCGCGCACCGCCGGGCGCTCGGCGTCGTCCATTGCTCCCCCTGAACTCGATGAGGCCGCGACTGGCCGGTCGTCGGTTACCCGAGAGAACTCCGAGGATACGCGGTCGGCGCGCCCTCGGAGGACCGTTCGATCAACCATCAGCTCAGCCCGAACACGCCGAGGTAGTACTGCACTCCGCGGCTCGCGAGCAGGAACCCGACGATCCCGAGCAACCAGAGCCAGGTGTCGTCCTTCTTCTCCGCCCGCTTGTCCAGCCACCGCCGCATCCGCGGCCGCAGCGTCCGCTCGAACATGCCGAACCCGGCCATGAGCAGCAGCGGCGGCAGCACGAAGATCGCCACGTAGCTCGCCAGCAACGGCAGCGCGACCAGCGCGTCCGACGTGAAGCCGCGCAGGATCCCGAGCGCGCCGAGGTAAGGCAGTGCGGTGCTGAACTCGGCGATCGTGATGGTCACGCCGACCCCGAACACCGCTCCCAGCGGCAGCCGCTCGGGGAGCTTCGGCAGTCCGCGCTTGGCCGATTCCGGCGGGAACAGCGCGTAGAGCAGCATCGCCGAACCGCCCAGCGCGGCGAGCGCGTAACCGGCGCGCTCGGCGAACTCGGTGTCTGCGATGCGCAGGAATCCGTCCAGCCCGAAGTAGATCAACAGCCCGAGCAGGAGGTAAGTGGTGAAAATCGCACTGACGTAAGTCAGCACCCGAGTCCGGAATGGACCACCGCGCAACAGCAGGAACAAGGTGACCGCCAGCGCGGACGGATTGAGCGCGTCCAGCAGGGACAATCCGTAGAACCCCAGTAAAGACGACATGCCAGCCCCCAGGCTCGAAACCAGAAACCTGGGCGATCGTACAACATAAAGTGGGGCGATCGGCCAACTAGTTTTTCGGGAAGCCGTTGCGCAGAATCACCCCCTGTTCCCACCACGGCGTAGCCCCGCTGGTTACCGGCTAGTAATAAGGCGTACGCTCCTCAAACGGACAACCCCCGAACATGGAGGCCGCGAGCATGGGTGCTCTGCAGCTGGTCCTGGGCTTGATCTGCCTGGCGGTTACGGCCGTCGCGGTGGTGATGGTGACGCGGACCGTGCGGCGGATGATGTCGTCCATCCGCCTCGGACAACCGGACCCGACCAGGCGTGGCCCATTCGGGGCGAGGTTCGGGAACATGCTCAAGGAGGTCTTGGGCCACACCAAGATGCTCAAGTGGGGCCACGTCGGTGTGGCGCACTGGTTCGTGATGGCCGGCTTCGGCGGCCTGAGCCTGAGCGTGCTGGAGGCCTACTTCGAGGTCTTCGTCCCCACCTTCGAAACCCCGGTGCTGAGCTGGTTCGGCCCGTGGAACCTGATCGTCGAACTGCTCGGCATCACCACGGTGCTCGGCGGTTTCTGGCTGATCGCGGTGCGCCAGCTCAACCACCCGCGCCGCGCGGGCCGCGTGTCGCGGTTCCAGGGCTCCAACTTCGGCCAGGCGTACTTCGTCGAGGCCGTCGTGGTGCTGGAAGGCTTCGGCATCATGGGCCTGCGCGCGTTCAAGCAGGCATCGGACCTGTTCGAGGCGCCGCTGTGGTCCTCGCCGATCACCTACGCGCTGGGTGCCGTCCTGCCTTCGAGCACGGCGGCGATCTCCCTCTTCGCCGGGTTCAAGATCCTGTCCGCGATGATCTGGGTCATCGTCATCGCCTCGAACATCACGATGGGCGTGGCGTGGCACCGGTTCACCGCGTTCTTCAACATCTACTTCAAGCGCGAGGTCGGCGACGGCCGGGCGCTGGGCGCGCTGCAGCCGATGATGTCCGGCGGCAAGGAGCTCGACTTCGAGGAAGCCGACCCCGACGAGGACGTGTTCGGCGTCGGCAAGGTCGAGGACTTCAAGTGGAAGGGCTGGCTGGACTTCACGACCTGCACCGAGTGCGGTCGCTGCCAGTCGCAGTGCCCCGCGTGGAACACCGCGAAGCCGCTGTCGCCGAAGCTGCTGGTCACCTCGCTGCGCGACCACGCCTACGCGAAGGCCCCGTACCTGCTGGCCGGTGGCGGCAAGGACATGGCGGGCGACGAGGTCGGCATCACCGGCGACGGCGCCGAGGAGAAGCTGGCGAGCATCAACGCGCTGGCGCTGGCCGAGGCCGAGCGCCCGCTGGTCGGCGGCCCCGAGGAGATGGGCGTCATCGACCCCGAGGTCCTGTGGGGCTGCACCAACTGCGGCGCCTGCGTCGAGCAGTGCCCGGTGGACATCGAGCACGTCGACCACATCGTCGACATGCGCCGCTACCAGGTGCTGATCGAGTCGAACTTCCCCACCGAGCTCGGCGGGATGTTCAAGAACCTGGAGAACAAGGGCAACCCGTGGGGCCAGAACGCCAAGGACCGGTTGAACTGGACCGAGGAACTGGACTTCGAGGTCCCGGTCTTCGACGGTGAGCTCGCCGAGGACACCGAGTACGTGTTCTGGGTCGGCTGCGCCGGTGCCTTCGAGGACCGCGCGAAGAAGACCACCCGTGCGGTGTCCGAGCTGCTGCACATGGCCGGGGTGAAGTACACGGTGCTCGGCGGCGAGGAGACCTGCACCGGTGACCCGGCCAGGCGAGCGGGCAACGAGTTCCTGTTCCAGATGCTCGCGCAGCAGAACGTCGAGACGCTGAACTCGGTGTTCGAGGGCCGTGAGCCCGGCAAGCGCAAGATCGTCGCCACGTGCGCGCACTGCTTCAACAGCCTCGCCAACGAGTACTCGCAGCTCGGCGGGAACTTCGAGGTCGTGCACCACACGCAGCTGCTGAACAAGCTGGTCCGCGAGAAGCGCCTCACCCCGGTCGCCCCGGTCGCCGAGGACGTGACCTACCACGACCCCTGCTTCCTGGGTCGGCACAACAAGGTCTACACGCCGCCGCGTGACCTGGTCGGCGCCTCCGGTGCGAACTTCCGCGAGATGCCGCGCCACGGCGACCGCTCCATGTGCTGCGGCGCGGGCGGCGCCCGGATGTGGATGGAGGAGAAGACCGGCAAGCGCATCAACGTGGAGCGCGTCGACGAGGCGCTGGGCACCGCGCCCCAGAAGATCGCCACCGGCTGCCCGTTCTGCCGCGTGATGCTCAACGACGGCCTCACCGCCCGCCAGAACGAAGGCGCGGCGTCGGAGAACGTCGAGATCGTCGACGTCGCACAGCTGCTGCTGTCGTCGGTGAAGCGCGGCGGCGACGGCGCCTCGGCCCCGGTCGCCGAGTCCGACGGCGAGGCCGACTCCGCGGGCAAGGCCGAGATCGGCGGCGAAGCCGAGGTCAACGGCAAGGCCGACGTCCCCACCGACGCCGACCCCACCGGCACCCCGCTCCCGGACCAGGACAAGTCCGACAGCTGACCCGCAACGCGAAGAAGGGGCAGGCCCACAACGGGCCTGCCCCTTCTTCTTGTTCAACCGCTGGGTCCCGGTGAGGTGGCGGGACCGTCGCGGTCGTTCGTGCGGTACCTGGCGTCAGCCTGCGATCTTTCCGGCGACGAAGTCGCTCACCGGCAAGCCCTTGTGGTAACCGGCCTTGCTGCCGTTTCCTGCTCCGTTGCCGTTGACGCCGCTCTGGTGCACGCCGACGTTGGTGCCGTCCTGGTTGTTGGTGACGTACCCGTCGGCGAGCGCCGCGGGGGCGGCGAGGGCGCTCAGGCCGAGCATGATCCCGGCGGTGGCTGCGGTCTTCGCGAACTTCGAGAGCTGCATGAGTACCTCTCCGTCGTCCAGTCGGTTCGGCGTCGATCTGCATCGATCGCCGGGATCAGTCCTACGGGGTGAAGGTCGACTCGGCGCGCTCCAGCGGCCACTGCCACCCGACCCGGTGGTCCTAATCGCGAGAACGGGGCTACCTTCGCCGCCACCGAGCACAAGCGGTAACCAAGCATCGACCACACGTTCGAGTGCTTGATTCGAAAACGCTTGCACCGCTGGAGAACGACTCGGCAACGTGGAGCCATGAGTACTGTGGAAGCGGAAGGGGTGATGACCATGGCCGCCGCGTTGGACCACGAACCGACCGAGTTCGACCCGCTGGTCGACCTGTACGGCGTATGGACCCCTGAGCTTGCCGACCGGTACTTGCCGATTCCCGGGATGCCCCCGGTGAAGTACGAGTGCCTGGACGGAAAGCTGATTTTGAGCCCTTACGAAGGTTCGGCGAACATCTATGCGGCCGACGAGATCTTCGTCCGCCTACGCCGCCCCGCCCGTGACCTTGGCGGTGGCGCCTACACCACGCTGAACGTCCAGCTCGCATCCAACCGCTGGATCCAGCCGGACTTCACCGTGCTCCGCGAACCGGCGAGAGGCCGAGTCTGGATTCCTGCGGAACAGACATTGCTGGTGGGCGAGTGCGTGTCACCGTCGAGCCGCAAGGCGGACCGGATCGACAAGCCCGCACGCTGTGCCGAGGCGGGCATTGAGTTCTTCATGCGGGTCGAAGTGTCTTACGCACGCCAGCAAGCAGAGGTCGTGTTGCTGCGCTTGAACGACGCTGGATACCAAGTGCACACCAAGTCACTGGCCGGGTCGCGATTCGAGACGGACGTCCCATTCCCGTTGTCATTCGACCCGGCCGAGCTGCTGGAGGACTGATCAGCCCGGCGAGACCTAGTGCGGTAAGCATTGGAGGAACGAGCGCCATGCTCCGGGGGTGAAGGCGAGGGCGGGGCCGTGTGGCGCCTTCGAGTCCCGCACCGCCACGGCAGATCCGGCGAACGCCACCTCGACGCAAGCGTTTCCAGAACCGCCACCGGACCGGCTGCTCTTCCGCCATGTGGCCTCAGTCGAAGCAACTTCGACGCGTGCGGCTTTTCGCATGCCGAAATCGACCCCGACACCGACGAGCCCGACCCCGAACAGATCCGCCTCTGGGGCATGGAACTGCCGGAAGGCCACGCGGTCGTCTACTGGCGCGCAGAAGGCAAGAGCCGATTCGCCACCTTCGGCTCCGCGAGCCGAGCCGCCCAACGCTTCGGCCCGCTCTACGACCTCGCCCTCATCTACCCCTGAGCGGCCCGCCCCGCCCGCACCGCATGCAAGTGAACGGACCTCCCACTGGACGAACGGTCCGTTCACTCACGCCTCGTGCCGCGCCGTCTGATCACTCCGCATCCCCGGCCGGCGGTGTTCCGAAGTGAACGGACCGTTCGCCCAATCCCGTTGGACGAACGGTCCGTTGACTCATCTCCGACGCCGCTGGTGATCGTCGGGGCGGTTCGGGTGAACGGACCGTTTGCCCGAACTCGTTGGACGAACGGTCCGTTCACTCGGAAACCGAAGCCGCTTCCGGTCGCGGTCAGCGGGGCAGTGAGGTGAAGAACTCGCGGACGTCGGTGGTGAACAGGTCCGGGACCTCGGCGGCGGCGAAGGTGCCGCCTCGGTCGTACTCGGTCCAGCGCACGATGTTGTTGAGGCGTTCGGCGAACGGGCGCACCGGGGCGAGCACGTCCTTCGGGAACACCGCGACGCCGTGCGGAACCTCGCCGACTTCCAGCTGAGCCAGCGCGCCTTCGGATTCGGCGTGCTCTGCGGTGTCGGGAGTCTCCACGAAGGACCGCGCCGAGGAGTGGGCCGTGCCGGTCAGCCAGTACAGCATCACCGTGGTCAGGATCCGGTCGACGCCGAGCGCCTCGTCCGGGGACTCGACGCAGTCCGTCCATTCCCGCAGCGCACCGACGATCCACGCCAACTGCCCCACGGGGGAGTCCGCCAGTGAGAACGCCAGCGACCGCGGCTTGGTGGACTGGATCAGCTTGTAGCCGTAGAGCTCGTTCATGTAGCGCTCCCACGACGCCATCCGCGCGTGATCGGTTTCGGTGAGCTCCTCCATCTCGCCGGGAGCGCCGGTGGGGAACGTGATCAGCCCGTTGGTGTGCACGCCCACTACTCGTTCCGGTGCTCGGAGCGCGACCTCCCGGGAGATCCAGGTGCCCCAGTCGCCGCCCTGGACTCCGTAGCGCTCGTAGCCGAGGCGGCGCATCAGTTCGATCCACGCCCGCGCGATCCGCTCGGAGCCCCAGCCGAATTCCGTTGTGGGGCCGGAGAATCCGTACCCGGGTGGTGACGGGATGACCAGGTGGAACGCCTGAGCCCGAGCCGCGCCGTGTCCGCGCGGGTCGGTCAGCGGGCCGATCACGTCGAGGTATTCGGCGATCGAACTCGGCCAGCCGTGCGTGAGCAGCAGCGGCAGGGCGTCCGGTTCGGGTGAGCGGACGTGCAGGAGGTGCACCCGCTGCCCGTCGATTTCCGTGGTGAACTGCGGGTGTTCGTTGAGCAGCGCCTCCTGCGCTCGCCAGTCGTAGCCGTGCCGCCAGTGCTCGACCAGCCCCTTCAGGTAGTCGACCGGCGTCCCGTGCTCCCAGCCGCTGCCCGCGACCTCATCCGGCCAGCGAGTGCGCGCCAGCCGCTGCGCCAAATCGTCCAACTGCCGCTGCGGAACCTCGACCCGAAACGCCTCCACGCCACACCTTCCACGCCGCCCACCAGTTACGTACTTTGTACGGTACACGTTACGCATCGGAGCCCGTTCCAGGTGAATGACCTGTTCGACCGGTGGGAGCGGCCAACGGAGGCGTGCACGCGGGAGCCGACGTGGGGTGAACGGCCCATTTGACCGGTGAGAGTGGGCGAAGAAGGCATCGACCTCGCCGGGCGTTGATCTTGTGAGCGCGGTGGGGGCGGTCGCGGGAAGGGGCGGACATGCGAAGGCGCCCTGGGCGCCTTCGGTGAGCAGGAGCGGTCAGC
The DNA here is from genome assembly GCF_022828475.1 of Saccharopolyspora gloriosae. GTDB lineage: Bacteria > Actinomycetota > Actinomycetes > Mycobacteriales > Pseudonocardiaceae > Saccharopolyspora_C > Saccharopolyspora_C gloriosae_A. The sequence goes on from NZ_CP059557.1 coordinate 6,717,176, forward strand.
TGCCCATTTCCTCCAGGGAGCGACCGTTGGTCTCCTTGAGGTAGCGCAGCACGAACACCAGCGAGACCACCGCGAACAGCGCGTACATGAAGTACGTCGCGGGCAGATTCCAGTCCCGCATGCTCGGGAAGCTCACCGTGACCAGCCAGTTCGCCACCCAGTTCGTCATGGTGCCCACGGCCAGCGCGGCGGCGCGGATGCGCGGCGGGAACATCTCGCCGAGCAGCACCCACATCACCACGCCCCAGGACGAGGCGAAGAACAGCACGAACGCGCTCGCCGAGATCAGCGCTACGACGCCCCAGCTCGGCGGCAGCACCGCATCCTCGCCGACGACCTCGGCGAAGCTGAACGCCCAGCCGGTGACCGCGAGCGACACGGCCATGCCGATGGAGCCGATGACCAGCAGCGGCTTGCGGCCGATCTTGTCGACCAGCGCGATGGCGATGAACGTGCCGAGGATGTTCACGATCGACGTGAACAGGCTCAGCAACAGCGAGCTGCTCTCCTCGATGCCGACGGACTGCCACAGCGAAGACGAGTAGTAGAAGATCACGTTGATGCCGACGAACTGCTGCAGCGCGGCGATCGCCATGCCGACCCAGACGATCGGCAGCATGCCGAACCGGCCGCGCAGGTCGGAGAGCTTCGGCTTGCGCTCGCCGAGCGCCCCGCGGATCTCGTCGATCTTCGAGTCGGGGTCACCGGGCTCGATCTTCGCGAGCACCTCGCGAGCCTTGTCGACCTGACCGGCGGCCACGAGATAACGCGGGGACTCCGGGATCAGCGACGACACGACCAGGTAGATCACCGCGGGAACCGCGGCCACGCCGAGCATCCACTGCCATGCCTGCAACGGCCCGAGCAGGTTCGAGGCGCTACCACCCGCCGCGGCCGCCAGGCCGTAGTTGACCAGCTGGGACAACGCGATGCCCAGCACGATCGCGAGCTGCTGCAATGAGGTCAGCCTGCCCCGATAGGCGGCCGGCGCCACCTCCGCGATGTAGGCGGGGGCGATCACCGAGGCGATGCCGATGGCGATGCCGCCGACGATCCGCCAGATCGCCAGGTCCCAGATCGCGAACGGGACGGCCGAGGCGATCGCGCTGACGATGAACAACACCGCCGCGATCTGCATGACCCGGATGCGGCCGATCCGGTCGGCCAGACCACCCGCAATGGCCGCACCGACCGCCGAACCCAGCAGGGCCGACGAGACGACGAGACCGGTCAACGCCGATCCGACGTTGAAGTGAGCTTGAATGGCATCAACACCACCGTTGATCACGGATGTGTCGTAGCCGAAGAGGAAACCGCCGAGCGCCGCCGCGCCCGCGATCATCACAACGTGCCCCAGGTGCCCGGTTGGAGCACCGGGACCGCGCGACTGCGTTACCGACATCGAGTTCTCCTGTGCCCGCTCGCCGGTCTGCCTCCTTGCACACCTGGGGAGAGCGCCGGGCTCTGGGGACTTTAGGGTCTGAACCACCTCTTTTCTTCCTCGATTCAGGGTGAGGATGCTCACCGTGGCGACTGAATCGTTCACGTGGTAATTACGTGCGCACGCAACGTGTGCGATCAACGGGGTCACCAGCGCCGATGCGGGCAGCGGAGCCGCCCGGGGGAACGATCTACCGCCGGAACGGGCAGCGGCGGCTACGCCGGAAGGTCATGCGCGAACGGCCGATCCGGCCGATCCGACCGGACGAGCGGGCCGCGAGTCCGGGCGTTCACCGCTCGGACGTTGCGGAAATGAAAGATCGCCGGGTCAGTCGCGGCGGGTCTCGACCCGCTGGAAGTTCAGGTGCGCGCGCGACGGCGTCGGCCCGCGCTGGCCCTGGTAGCGCGAACCTGCCCGCGCCGTGCCGTACGGGTGCTCGGCGGGACTGGAGAGCCGAAACAGGCAGAGCTGCCCGATCTTCATGCCCGGCCACAGCGTGATCGGCAGGTTGGCCACATTGGACAGTTCTAACGTGATGTGCCCGAAGAAGCCGGGGTCGATGAACCCTGCGGTGGAATGCGTGAGCAGCCCGAGCCGCCCGAGCGAGGACTTGCCCTCCAGCCGCCCGGCCAGATCGTCGGGCAGCCGCACCGATTCGTAGGTGGACCCGAGGACGAATTCGCCGGGGTGCAGCACGAACGGGTCGTCACCGGTGACCTCCACCGGCGAGGTGAGTTCGTCCTGCTGCTGCGAGGGATCGATGTGGGTGTACTTCGAGTTGTCGAAGACCCGGAAGAACCGGTCCAGCCGCACGTCGATGCTGGACGGCTGGATCATGGCGACGTCGAACGGATCAAGTTCGAGTCGGCCTTCGTCGAGCTCTTTGCGCAGGTCCCGGTCACTCAGCAGCACGCGCCCAGCGTATCCGCCGAACCCTGAGCGATCTTCGACGCCCGTCGTGTTAGAGTTGGCGACGCCGGAAACGGCACTGCGGATGTAGTTCAATGGTAGAACATCAGCTTCCCAAGCTGAATACGCGGGTTCGATTCCCGTCATCCGCTCAACAAAGGAAGGCCCAGGTCAGAGCGTCGATTCGCTCCACCTGGGCCTTCATCGTTCGTAGATCCTCCGGGACGTTCAACAACGTGCTGTGTTCAGTCAGCGCGTTCGCCGCTCCGTCGTCGTCATCGTGCACCCGCATCCGGAGCGCACCTCGTCGCACCGTCGCGAGCGCGGACGAGCCCGCAGACACCTCGAGCCGACCACGCCGTAACTCCTCAACCGATCGCGGGACTTCGCAGGAAAGAGGCGAGCGCCGACGGGCCGGCATACTTCCGTCCCGCACGGTGGTGACGCTCTTCTTGGATCAACCTCACCTTCCCATAGAGGACGCGGCTGAGAGACGGCAAGTCAGTCCAGTTCCTCAAGATCTCTGCATCGGTGAATTCCCGCTGGCTGACCGCCCAGCCCGTGAGATCCTCCCTTGCGGTGAGGTTATCCATGACAGGAAGACTCTCGACCAGCCCCTGGATTGCTGCAAGGCATGCCCCGACCGGCCAAGAGTTGAACAGAATCCGATCCTTCAGATCATGGCAATCAAGACAGGCCGGCACGACGTCTCGGCCACCCGCAACCCTGGGCACAGGAAAGTGGTCGTGTTCATGGCGGCCCTCGACCTTTACATCACAGTAGAAGCACACCGCACACGAACACTTGCGCGTCCTGGCCAACTGACGTGCTTGTTTCGGATCCATTCGCCCCTCGATGCAGCAAAGACGGGTGATCAACTGAGCGGTCCGCCACCATTGGTTTCGTGCTGCGAACATGGTCGCTGTCAACGGATCGGTAGCGAAGTGGCGAGAGTGGCCACGCCGTCCATGTCCGCCGACGACGGCGAACCGTTCCACGGTTCGACCTCTGCGATGAGCACTGTCGTCCGGCTCTGCCGTGAGTCGTAGTTCAGGCCGGTGAAGCGTGGTGCGCCGAGAGCCGGGATCTCACGGCCGAGATCCGAGATGTTGCCGGTACCGTGACGATCGGCGAGCCTGCGTAGCTTTCTAGCAGTACCGGAAGTGGGCATGTCGGTCCACGACACGGCGACCAGCATCTCGTTCCCCTTCCCATCAGCTGCGGTGAACATGACCCGCCGCAACGACGAGCACCGGTTCCGCAAGAAGAATTCCTGAACTTCGCCGTAGGAATGCGCGACGCAGGACCCTGATTCGTGCTCACGCAACTTGTTCTTGATCGACAGCTTTCCGCTTCGCGGACGTTCAGATTTCGACGAGGACTTCGTAGTAGATGAAGCTCCACCGCCAGTCGTCACTGTTGCGCCGAGAGTTCCTGTACCGGCGCCGGTCAGCAGCAACGCCGTCACAACGGCCGCTATTGCCGGGCCTGATCTCGGATCCGAACGCTTGTGCGCGCGAACGAACGTTCCATCCTTCTTCTGGTGCGCCTTGACGTCGACCACGTGAACCCCAGTTCTCCGATTCCCCCGACTTCCGATCGCGCAATATATCGACGCAGTCCGACACCCAGGAAAGGACTCCCCTTCGTGCACTCCAGAACCCGCGCGGAATCGACAGCGAATCCACTCACGATCGAGGTGGGACGTGGGTGTCGAGGTTGGTGAGGATCAGGCGCCACGGGATCTTCTGGCCGAGTCCGCTGCGGGGTTCGTGCGGCTGCCACAGATCGTCGCCGGTGAGCAGGTGCACCCCGGCCTCCTGCAAGGTCGAGGTGTGCGATTTCCACGCCGGGTGGCGGTGGTGCGCGGCGTTGACGGTGGGGAAGACGACCACCGGCGCCGTGCCTTCACCGATCGCTTCGACCGCAGTGGTCATCGCCTGGCTGTCGCCCAAGCCCAGCGCCAGCTTGCTGACCGTGTTGGCCGTCGCCGGGCACACCAGGAAGCAGTCGATCGGCGGGTGCGGGCTCGGTTCGGACGGCAGCCGCGACTCGACTCGGCACGGCAGGCCGGTGACCTCCGCGATCCGGTCGACCTCGCCCGACGCGGCCAACCAGGACCCGGCGGTCGGGGTGAGCGTCACCGCGACCCGCCAGCCGCGCTCCAATGCGGGCTCGATCAACCCGGTGCGGATGTTCTCCACCCCGCCCGCCGCCGATCCGATCAAGGCCAGAGTGCGCGTCGCGTCGATCACCCGGCCATCATGACCGAATCGGGACCTCGGCGTGGCGGACGGGCTCGGAAGCGGTGAGATCGCCTCAGTCAGCTGCGGAAGATGAGCAGGCGCTGGGTGAGGAAGTTGAACGAGGTGCCGATGCCCTGCGACAGCACCCAGGCGATCGTGATCTGCCACGGCGACACCGGCAGCGCGTGCCGCGCCAGCGAGTAGATCGTGAGGATGAGCACGAAGGTCGCGCCGTAGACGAGGGCCACCGCGATCGCCTCCCTCGTGTCGCGACGGGAGACGAAGGTCCAGCGGCGGTTGAGCAGGTAGGCGGTGGTGCTGCCGAGGACGAAGCTCAGGGCGCGCGCCGGTTCCTGCCACACCCCGAACGCGACCATGAGCAGCAGGCTCCCGTAGTCGGCGGCCGCGCTGACGACACCCACCATGCCGAACCGCAGGAGCTGGCCGAGGAGCCCGTTCGGCTTCGGCAGGGTGGACCGCTCCGCTGTTCCCGCTGGCAACGCGCCCCCAATGACCGGTTTCGCCCATTCCACGTTACCCGAACGGGCGAGCGCGATCACCGATCCGACATCGGCTAGCGAACGTTGCCTCGCTGGTCAGCCGCGGACGTGCTGGGCGGCGGTGCGGGCCGCGGCTTGGACGGCGCGGCGGTCGACCCGGGTGGGTTCGCGGTCGTGCAGGACCTCGGTGCCCGCCACCCACACGTCGCGCACGCAACGCGAACCGGCCGCCCACACCAGATTCGACAGCAGCTGCTCGTCCGGAGTGTCGAGGCCCGTCGCGAACGCCGGGTTGTCCACGTCCAGGTGCACGATGTCGCCCCACCGGCCCGGTTCCAGCGCGCCGATGTCCTCGCGGTGCAGCGCCGCCGCACCGCCACGGGTCGCGGCGAGCAGCGCCCCCCGCGCACTGAGCGCAGTGGCGTCCCCTGTGGACAGTCGGGCGAGCATGCCCGCCAGCTGCACCTCTTCCCACAGGTCCAGGTCATCGTTGCTGGACGGCCCGTCGGTGCCGAGCCCGACCGGGATGCCCGCGGCGAGCATGTCGACCAGCCGCGCGATGCCGGAGGCGAGCTTCGCGTTGGAACCGGGGCAGTGCGCGATGCCGGTGCCCCGGTCGGCGAACAGCTTGATGTCGGCGTCCGACAGGTGCACGCAGTGCGCGGCGAGCACTCGGCCGTCCAGCACGCCCACCTCGTCGAGCAAGGCCGGCACCGAACCGAACTTCTCCCGCTGTTCCCGGTCCTCGTCGGCGGCCTCGGCGACGTGCACCTGCACGAGCGCGTCGCGCTGCTGCGCGGACTCACCGATGAACCGCAACGCCTCCGGCGGCAGCGTGTACGCGGAATGCGCGCCGTAACCCAATTCCACCCGGTCCGCCGGGCCGAACCGGGTGCCGTCCACGTCGATCCACCGGCTGATGCCGTCGACCATGCCCTGCCACGAACCCATTCCCTCCAGGCCCGGCGCGGCGATCACGGCGGGCGCCAGCACCACGCGGGAACCGACGCTGAGCACCGCCTCGGCCACGGACTCCCCGGAGAAGTACATCTCGGCGCTGGTGGTGACCCCGGCGCGCAACATCTCCACGGCGCCGAGCTCCATGCCCGCGCGGATGTCACCGGGCCGCAGCCGCGCCTCCGCCGGCCAGATCACCTCGCTCAGCCAGCGCAGCAACGGCAGGTCACCGCCCATGCCGCGCAGCAACGTCATCGGGCTGTGCGCGTGCGCGTTGATCAGTCCGGGCAGCAGGATGCCGTTGCACTCGCGCACATCGGTGTCCTGAGCGCGCTGCGGCGCACCCTCGCGGGGGCCGCAGTAGCTCACCCGCCCCTGCTCGTCGACGTCCACCACGCCGTCACGGATCACCGAACCAGCGGCATCACCGGGAAATACGACGGGAGCGTAAAGGCGCAGAGCAGTCGACATGAACGCATTCTGCCGCAGCCCCGCGCAGCCCAGGAACCACACCTATGAGGTGAACCGCAACACCCCATGGGTCCCGGAAAGCCTGGCGTGCGCCGAGGATTGAGTCGTCTTGTCAGCGGCGCAGCCGCTGAGCAGTGACCACGCACGCAGACCGGCCACCGGCGGGTTCTCAGTGGCTTCCTCGCGAGGACGGCTTTTCCCTCGTGGCGGAGCCACTCGGGAAAAGGCTCCAGCAGTGAGGAAGCCACCGAGGTTCCGCTACCCGGACACCAAGGCGCCCCTGCGAGGGATCAGTCCTCCATCAAGCCTGTTCGCCAGGCCCAGGACGCGGTTTCGACTCGGTTGCGGGCGCCGATCTTGTTCTGGGCCGCCGCCAGGTGGGTCTTCACCGTGGACAGCGACATGAACAGCTCGCCGCCGATCTCCACGTTGGTCAAGCCGCGCGCCGTCGCCCGGACCACGTCGAGCTCCCGCTCGGTGAGCGCGTCCTGCAGCGGCTCCACGGTGCGGCGCGGGCGTTCCGGCGGCTTCGCGAAGTGCTTCAGCAGGCGCACCGTGATCTGCGGCGACACCAGGGCGTCCCCGCGCGTCGCGGCGTGGATCGCCTCGATCAGCAGCGCCGGACCTGCGTCCTTGAGCAGGAATCCGCTGGCCCCGTTCGCCAACGCCGTGGCCACGTACTCGTCGAGGTCGAAAGTGGTCACCACGACCACCTTGATCGGATCTGCCACGTCGGGGCCTGCGAGCTGCTTGGTGGCTTCCAAGCCGTCCAGGCCGGGCATCCGGATGTCCATCAGGCACACGTCGGGCCGCAGCTCCTTGGCGCGGCTCACCGCGTCCAGCCCGTTCGCGACATCGGCGACGACCTCGATGGAATCCTGCGAATCCAGGATCATCCGGAAGCCCGCCCGCACCATTTCCTGATCGTCCGCGATCAGCACCCGGATCATGGGTTCACTCTCCTCGTCGTGCGCCACGTCGCACTTACCCGGCCGAACGTTCGACCAGCGGCAGCCACGCTTCGACCCGCCAGCCGCCGCCCTCGCCGGGACCCGCGCTGAACCGGCCGCCGAGCAACTCGATGCGCTCGCGCATGCCGACGAGACCGTATCCTCCGGAGCCGCCCACGGGTGCGGTGCGCCTGCCGGAACCGTTGTCGGTGATCCGAATGTGCAGGTGTTCCTGCGGACAACGCACCGAGACGAGGAGTTCGGTGGCGTCCGGGGCGTGCTTGCCCGCGTTCGTCAACGACTCCTGCACGAGCCGCAACGCGGAACGCGCCACCTCCTGCGGCACCTCGCGGTCGAGTTCGAGCAGCAGCCGCGCCTTCGGCCCCGCACCGTCCACAAGGGATTTGAGGTCGCCTGCGAGGTCGGTGCTGGCCTGTTCGGTGGCGCCACTGGTGCCCGCTGGTTCCGCGCCGCGCATGCTGGCGACGAGTCTGCGCATCGCCACCAGCGCCTCGGTGCCACTGCTCGCGATGCGTTCCATCGCTTCGGCGGCGGCCTCCGGTTTCTGCGCGGCCACCATCTGCGCGGCCTGGGCCTGCACCACGATTCCGGTGACGTGGTGGGCGACGACGTCGTGCAGTTCTCGCGCCAGCGCAAGCCGTTCCGCCTGCTGGGCCTGCTCCACCGCGGTCTCCACGGTCCGCGTTCGCTCGCCGTCGCGGGTGCGGAAGTACAGCCCCGCCCCGACCGACAGCGCCAGCAGCAGGCCGCCGAGCGCGAGGATCTGCAACCCGCTGCTGATCTCCATCCAGGAACCGTCCGCCCAGTCGAGCACCACGGCGATCAGCGCGGAACCGACCAGCGCGCAACCGCCGACCCAGGCTTTCCGGGGTGCGGCGTGCCGGACCAGGTACGCCATCAGCAGCATCCCGGCCGCCGTGGCCGTGATCGGCAGCGGCGGCAGGATCGCCGAGCTGCCTCCGCCCGCCGTGACCAGCACGTTCACTACGCCCATGCAGGCCAGCGCGGTGGCGCCCAGCAGCGAGGCCTCGAGCGGGCGCAGCGGTGCGATCACCGCGAGCACCGCCAGCACCACCGCTCCCAGCAGCATGGCGGCCGAGCCGGGGCCGTCCCCGAGGTAGGTGGAGGCTTCCGCGAACACCAGCACCGACAGCGCGGCGATCATCGGCCACTGCCTGCTGAACAATTCCAGCAACGGGGTCCGCGTGACCGTCGGCTGCCAACCGCGCAGGTAGGTCCCGGTGCCCATGGCCAGCAGCAACTGCAACAGCCCGAACGCGAAGGTTCGGGTGTCCGGCATCGAGGAGCGCACGACCAGCGACACCAGGCAGGCCAGCACCAGAGCGCTGGTGATCGGCAGCGCCTTCAACGGCGGCAGCCTCCGGTGCGCGAACAGCACCAGCAGCACACCCGCAGCGTTCTCGGTGGGAAGGATCGCGCCCAGCCCCACCGGAGGCAGCTCGGCGCCGGACACGCGGAACAGTCCTGAGGACAGCACCAGCACCGCCGCCGCGGCCAGCCCGCACAACGCCGGATGCGAGCGGCCCCGCACCGCCAGCAACGCGAGCAGCGCCGCTCCCGGTAGGGCGATCAGTTCAGGGCCGCCGCTCTGCATGGCGAACGCGATGTCCGCGCAGCACAACAACGTCATCAGCGTGGCGAGGACCCACCGCGCCCGCACGAGACGACTGAGTCGCTGCGCCAACGTGGGGGACGTCGGACTGGAGCTCACGACGCGACCCTAATCCCCGAATCCCGCCGCCCGGCTTGGCCGAACGGCTCGAAAGGCTTGGCCGATCGGTCGACGAGGGATGTCCCTCCGCACGACGCACCGAACCACTCGCCCGCGAGAAGGTTTTTCCATACCCCAGTGGCGATCCGGTGCGAACCGGCAGGAGAGAGGAGCGGACATTGTCGACTGCATCGACGACCCCACTGCTGGAGGCGCGGAACCTGACCACGCTGCCCCAGTTGTTCGGAGTGGACTTCACCTTGGAGCGCGGCGCGGTCGCCACGCTCGACGGCCCGACCCCGGAGGCGCGGACGGCGCTGGTGCACGCGCTCGCCGGCCTGCGCCACCCCGACGAGGGAGCGGTGCTGCTCGACGGGGTACGGCTCGACCGGCTCACCGACCACGAGCTGAGCGAGGTGCGGCGGCGCGACTTCGGCTTCTTGTTCAGCGACGGGATGCTGGTTCCCGAGCTCAACGCTCAGGAGAACTGCGCGCTGCCGCAGATGCTGGCAGGGACCGATCGCGCGGAGGCGATGGCGCGTGCGCTGCGCGTGCTGCGGGACTTCGGCCTCGACGAGATGCGCGAGCGCTTCCCCGGCCAGCTCTCCGCGGCTCAGGTGCAGCGGCTGACCGTCGCACGAGCGATGGCGCACCGGCCGAAGGTGCTCTTCGCGGACGACCCGTCGCTGACCGAGTCCACCATTTCAGCACTCGTGGACACGGCCCGAGAGGCGGAGATCGCGGTGGTGCTGGCGACGGCGGAACCTTCGCTCACCGTCCGAGCGCAACGCCCGGTCCGGCTCAACACCCGAGCCAAGCGCACCCGCTCCGCACTCAGCGTCCCCGCCCAACGGCCCGTACGCCTCAGCGAAGGCACCCTCGACCTGGCCGCATGACCCCCTTACGGCAAAAGCCGTGCTTTCAGCGGCGAAGCCCGCAAAGGGCAGGCGAAGCCACGCCTGCCTCGCGGCCAAAGGCCGTGCCTGTATGTGCGAAGCACATAGCCCACGTCAAAAAAACGACCACCCGCGGGTTCTCAGCTGTCTTCTCGCGAGGACAGCTTTTTCCTCGTGGCGGAGCCACTAGGGAAAAAGATCCCGCAGCGAGAAGACAGCTGAGGTTCCGCCACCCGGACACCCAAGCAACAAGAGCCCTACACCCGCTCAAAGATCAAGTCGTGGACGGTGCGGTCTTCGTCGTGGGCTCGGTTCTCGAACTTCGTGACGGGTCGCCACTCCGGCCGCGGCGCCCAGCCGCCCGGCTCGTCCGCGTACCGATTGCGCAGCTCCGGTTCCGCCGAGCACACCTCGAGCATCTGCTCGGCGTAGCTCTCCCAGTCGGTGGCCATGTGCACGAAACCACCCGGGGCCAGCCGGGACGCGATCAGCGCCACCGTTTCCGGCTGCACCAGCCGACGTTTGTGGTGGCGCTTCTTCGGCCACGGGTCCGGGAAGAAGATCCGCACGCCCGACAGCGAACCCGGCTCGAAGTGCTCGCGCAGCAGCACCACCGCATCCCCGCGCAGCAACCGCAGGTTGCCCAGCTCCAGGTGCTCCGCGCGCAGCAGCAGCTGCGCCAGGCCCGGCTTGTAGACCTCCACGGCCAGGTGATCGACCTCGGGTGCGGCGGCGGCCAGTTGCGCCGTCGTCTCGCCCATACCGGGGCCGATCTCCAGGACGACGGGCGCGGTCCGCCCGAACCAGGCCGTCGTGTCGAGCGGCCCCGGGGGCAGCTCGTCGACGGAGTCGCCCATCGCGGGCCAGTGCCGATCCCACGCCCGCTGCTGTCCGACGGTCATCCGAGCGCCGCGCTGGACATAGCTCACGATCGTGCGACGATGCTGGACCTGCTGGTCAGAAGTGCTCACAGGAGACCAGTATCGCAAACCCGCCCGGCCGGTCGGCTACCAGGATTCAACGACGGGCAACGCGGCCAGCAGCCCGTCGGGGCCGCTCAGCGGCAACGGCTGCGGCGGCCCGTCGGTGTGGGCGGCGACCACTTGGATCCAACCGGTGTGCTGGTCGGTGAGCGCCACCGTCGTCGGCGCCCGCCGGGCGCCGCGTTCGGAGGGGCCGTACTCCCAATATCCGGTTTCGCCGATGCCCGCCCAGGGCACGAAGAACCAGCCGCCGCGGCTTGCCAGCAGCCGATGCACATCGTCTTCGAGGGCGAAGCCCTCCTCGCGGGAGGCGAGTTCGCCGCGGTCCAGCGCACGCAGCCACCACGGTGCGGGCAGCGGGCTCGCCGGGCCGTGCAGCTTCCGGTAGAGATCGAGCACCTTCTGCTCGGGGGCGGTGTGGATCCAGCTGCGGCGCACCGATGCGGGCGCGGCGGCTTCGGCGACGGTCGGGTGCGCTTCGGTGGCCAGTGACCACTCCAGGCGCGGCACGGCCACCAGTTGCACGTCGGTTTGGGAACGCCGGTCAAGCAGCGGGTTGCGCCGCTCCGGCGAGCACTCGGTCGAATGCACCATGGCCCACCTATCTGCTGTTGGGAACTCACGAGAACCGCTGTGGCGGTCGTCGTGGCGCATGCACCTCAGCGGCGTTGGTGTGGAAACACGCGTCCTTACATATGCATTACCACACTTCTCGCGTTCACGTGAAGTTTTCGATCATAGTTGTGAATCATTACATAACGGACTCGTTCGAGTCCTCAAGTCGACAGCGCGACCGGAAGGGGGTGAAGTGGAGGTGTGGTGGAACGCACAGTTCAGCGGGTCGAGATCGAGGGCGGAGTCGCCGTCGGCGTCGACGGTTCGGCGTCATCACTGCGCGCCCTGGAGGTAGCGGCGCACGAGGCGGACCTGCGCAGCGGTGCGCTGCACGTAGTGCGCGCGTGGAGCATGCGCACCGCCCCGCGCCCGGCCGGCTGTCCGCCGGGAACGGTGCCCAGCATGGACGCCTACCAGCAGTCCGTCGACGAATCCACCGAGAAGATCGTCCACGACCACCTAGGCCCGAAACCATTGGTCCCGATCCAGCGCCACATCGTGCACTCCCCATCTCCCCAGGCCTTGCTGTCAGCATCCCGAGGAGCAGAAATCCTCGTGGTGGGCCACAGAGGCCGCGGCGGCTTCGCGGGACTCCTCCTCGGCTCGGTCGCGGAACAATGCGTCCGCCACGCAGCCTGCCCGGTCCTGGTCGTCCGCCCCGCCATCTGACGGCGCCCTCGAAGTCTCGACAACGAAGCCGTACCGCTGCCAAGAGCGGCGAAGCCCTACCCTGCGACCGAATGCCGTGCCACGCGGCGCAGCCGTGCCTTGCGGCGCAGCCGTGCAGTCGGCGGCGAAGCCCGCCAAGGGCAAAGCGAAGCAAGCCTGCCTCACGGCCGAAGGCCATGCCTTGCGGCGAAGCCGTGCCTTGCGGCGAAGCCGTGCCTTCCGGCCGAAGGCCATGCCCTGCGGCGAAGCCGTGCCGGTATGCGCGCAGCGCACAGCCCACGCACGCAAAACGACCACCGGCGGGTTCTCAGCGGACTTCTCGCGAGGACAGCAGCCCGGCCCCAAATTTCGCCGTGTATCGGACATACATCAGAAATGGATCCCGCAGCGAGAAGGCCGCCGAGGTTCCGCTACCCGGACACCCCAGCAACAAGAGCCCTGGAAGTAATCACTAAAGACGACCTTCCACGCACCACACCAACCACAGATCGAGCCAGGGGAAGGTTCTAAACCAACCTTCCATCCCCACACGCCAAGCCAGGGAAGGCCCTAAAACCCACGTCCACACGCCAAGCCGAACAAGACTCCAAAACCCCCACCCACACGCCAAGCCGTGGGCGTTTCTGAAGAAGTCCGGAAAGCACAGGGCCCGGGCCATCCCCCGAATGACAGCCCGGGCCCTCCCCCGTCCCGACCGCCGGCGCCCCCGAGCGCTAATGCAGTCGGTCGATTCTGTTGTGCCGTACGGCCTTCGCACCCGCTGGCGCGTTGACCGTGCCGGAGGTGTCGAGCCAGGCTCGGCACCTTGGTCTCTGATCTGCCACGACTAGTCCACTGTGTCCGGACCGGTGACCGATAGGTTGCGGCCTGCCCGGAATCCGGTCGGAACTGTGATCACGGCTCGATCTTGCCGAGATCCTATCTGCTGGCGTGATCAGCCTCTCCAGCGGGATGGGTAACGGCGCGACGGTTCGCGCCGTCCCGCTCCGTGCCGGTTCAGGCGTCGCGCCGGTGCACTACGGCGGCCGCGACTCCGAGCACCGCGAACGCGATGACGGCGAAGTAGGCCAGCGATGCCCACGGCCCCAGCGGCGAGTTTCCGCCCATGAGGTCGGATTGCAGGAAGCGCGATGCCGCCACGAACGGCATCCAGTCCACGAGGTCCTCCCCGATGTTCGGCACCAGCCCGAGGAGCCGTTCCACCAGCAGGGACCACACGATCAGCAGGGTCACCGCGCCCGCGGATTGGCGCAGCAGCGCGCCGACGCCGACGGCGAGCACCGCGGACAGCGCGAACAGCGGTCCGACACCGACGATCTGGCGCCATTCGCCCGCGGTGTCGATGGCCAGTTCCGGTCCGGCGGCGAACGCCTGGGCCACGCCCCAGGAGCCGAACGAGGCGATCTCACCGACCACGAACGCCAGTGCCGCGACGACACCTGCTTTCGCGACCAGCACCGCGACCCGGTTGGGCGCGGCTTGGAAGGTGGCTCGGATGGTGCCGAAGCGGTATTCGGTGGTCACGGCCAGCGCCGCGAGCACCAGCACGACCATCAGGCCGAACTGGTAGCCCATGAGCGCTTGGTCCACCGTGATGCCTTCGTCGGCGGAGAGGCCCATCATCGCGGCGAAGCCGATGGTGAGCGCGAGTGCGGTGACCGAGCACCACCAGGGTGATCGGGTGGAGAACAGCTTGATGCGTTCCACGGCGAGCAGCGTCATCGGGCGTCCTCCCCGGCGGTGGCGAGCACGCCGCCGAAATCGGTCTGGTACTCCACGGCTTGGCTGGTGAGCTGCATGAACGCTTCTTCCAACGAGCCTTGCTGCGGAGCGAGTTCGTGCAGCACGAGCTGGTGCGCGGCGGCGAGTTCACCGATCTGGTCGGTTTCGGCACCGGTGACGACGATGGTGTCCGGTTTCGCCGCGTCGAACGGGAGCACGGTGCGGCCTTCGACGGCGAGCAGTTCGCGCAGCCGGGCGGCGTGCGGGGAGCGGACCTTCAGCGATCCGGTGCCGGCGCCCGCCACGAATTCCTCGGTGCTGCACTGGGCGATCAGTTCGCCTTTGCCGACGACGACGAGGTTTTCAGCGGTCAGCGCCATTTCGGACAGCAGGTGGCTGGAGACGAACACGGTGCGGCCTTCGTCGGCGAGTTGCCGCATGAACCGGCGGATCCAGTGAATGCCCTCCGGGTCGAGTCCGTTGACGGGTTCGTCGAACAGCAGGATCTTCGGGTCCCCGAGCAGCGCGGCGGCGATGCCGAGGCGCTGCGACATGCCGAGCGAGAAGCCGCCCGCACGGCGCTTGGCCACTGCGGTGAGCCCCACCATCTCGAGCACTTCGTCGACGCGGCTCATCGGGATTCGGTTGGACCGCGCGAGCCAGCTCAGGTGGGCGTGCGCGGATCGGTTCGGGTGGACCCACTTGGCGTCGATCAACGCTCCGACGGTGCGCAGCGGTTCGGTGAGCTCGTGGTAGTCCTTGCCGTCGACGCGGACCGTTCCGGCGGTGGGGCGGTCCAAGCCGAGGATCATGCGCATCGTGGTGGACTTGCCCGCACCGTTGGGACCGAGGAATCCGGTCACGGTGCCGGGCTGGACGGTGAACGACAGGTCGTTGACCGCGACCGTCGATCCGTAGCGTTTGGTGAGGCGACAGCCTCGATCATGGTCTCTCCCCTTGCAGGCGGTCCTCTCGGCGGTGCTCCGAGCGACGAGAGGAAACTCTGCCGCACTGCTCCGGTCGAGTGCCTCAGTCGTCCGGCCAGCGCGCTACGCCTATCGGCCAAGTTCTCGCGGGCTCGGCTCCTCCGCGCGAACGAATCACCGAGCGGCCAGGTCAGCGTCCTGGGCGGGTCGTGTTCGAGCGACGGTTCACGGGAACCAGCGGGCGAGGGCGAGGGCCGCGCCGTCCTCGGTGACGGGCGGCGTCACTTCGGTCGCGGCCGCGCGCACTTCGGCCGGGCCTGTCCCATGGCGACGCTGTGCGCGCCCAGCGCAGCATCTGCACGTCGTTGGTGCCGTCGCCGGCGGCGAAGGTGTCTCGGCCGCCACCCCGAGTTCGGTGCGCAGCTTCTCCAGCGCGGAGCCCTTGGTCACTCCGGCGGGCACCAGCGTCACCCACGGCTCGTAGTGGTCGATGGTCACGGTGCAGCCGGGCAGTTCCACCCCGGCGAGCGCGTCGGTGACTTCTTCGGGTCGTGGCCTTCCCAGTTCGCGATGAGTCGCGGCACCGGTGCGGCGAACAGTTCGTCCAGGTCGGCGAGCCGCTGCGGACCGTGCAGCTGGTATTCGCGGAAGGGGCTGGTGACGAGGCTGCCGGTGCCGATCTGCTCGGCGGCGTAGATCGCTCCCGGCAGCAGCGAGGTGAGCCGCGCGTGCACCGGCGCCGGGTCGAAGGTCTCCACCGCGAGGGCGGCTCCGGTGGAGGCGTCGAGGGTGACCGCGCCGTTCGAGCAGAGCGCGACTCCGCCGGTCAGCCCCAGTTCGTCGAGCACCGGCAGGGTACCGAGCATGCTGCGCCCGGTGGCGATCACCACGTGCGCGCCGGACGACGCGACGCGGCGGACGGCTTCGCGCACCGGCGCCGAGATGGTCTGCGGTTCGGGGTCGAGCAGCGTTCCGTCCACGTCGAGCGCGACGAGCCTGGGTTTCCATGCGGCAGCGGGCACGCCGCCCAGGCTAGCCGTTCACCAGCACGGACGTACTGCCCCGGCGACACGCCTCACGCCGGTCACCGTTCGCCGAGCCGGACCAGTCCGGTCTCGTAGGCGACGATCACGGCCTGCACCCGGTCACGGACGCCGAGCTTCGCCAGCACCCGGCCGAGGTGGGTCTTCACCGTGGCCTCGGAGACGTGCAGCGACTCGGCCAGTTCCTGGTTGTTCAGCCCTTTTCCCACCAGCGCCAGCACTTCTCGTTCCCGCTCGGTCAGCACGTCCAGCGCGGAACGGTCGCGGCGGCCCGTGTCGGAGGTGTCCAGGAACCGTTCCAGCAGTCGCCGGGTGACGCTGGCGCGACGACGGCGTCGCCGGTGGCGACGGAGCGCACCGCGGTCACCAGGTTCTCCGGCGGGATGTCCTTGAGCAGGAATCCGCTGGCTCCACCGCGCAGCGCGGCCAGCGCGTACTCGTCGAGGTCGAAGGTGGTGAGCACCAGGACTTTCGCGTCGGTGTCGGCGAGGATCCGCCGGTGGCCTCGATGCCGTCCAGCACCGGCATCCGCACGTCCATCAGCACCACGTCCGGGTGGACCTGCCGGGCGATCCGCACGGCGTGGGCACCGTCTCCGGCTTCGCCGACGACTTCGAGGTCCGGGTGGGCGTCGAGCACCATGCGGAACCCCATGCGCATCAGCTCCTGGTCGTCGACGAGCAGCACTCGGATCATGGCCTCGAGGGTAATTTCGACGCCCCCTCGGTTGGAGCCGTTCGGCGAACGAATCTGTGCGCTGGAGGGAAAACCTTCCACATCCGCCGCGGGGTCCGTTCAGATCACTCGGACGGGACTCCTGCCGCGGCCGGTGGCGCGGTGGTCGAGGTCGGGTCGTGCTTCATTCCGACGTGCCACAGGTCGTGCCACAGCCGGTCCCACGGGCGCTTCGGGTCCGCCACCTCCCACACCGGGGTGCCCTCGTAGTGCGTCGGCAGCGAAGTGTCCACTGTGTCCACTCGGCGCACGGAGCCGAAGTGGTGGAGGAGGAACTCGCGGTCCGATCCCACGTAGATCGCGCTCCGGGTGCCGTCGGCGGTCTGCCGAACGGCCAGAACCCGCGGCTCGCGCTGTGGACCGCGACGTCGCCGTGGTGGCGCACCGCGCTCGCCACCCAGTAGTCCTCGTGATGACCGGCGCCCGGTGTTCCCGCGCGTTGCGCTCGACGATCGCGGTGAGTTCCGGCCAGCCCACACTGCCGGTGCCCACCAGGTCGAAGCGCGGGATGAGCGCGACCGGCAGCACCGGCAACGTCGCGAGGACCGCCACCAGCGCGGAAACCCCGTAGACCCGCGCGGACAGCCACCGCGCCCGAAACTCGACGGCTCCGACCGCGAACAGCAGCCCGTAGAAACCCGCCAGGTAGTACGGCCGCGATTCCGTCAGCGCCACCAGCCCGGTGACTCCGATGATCGTCCAGGCGAGGAAGCGGTACGGCCGCAGCGCCGGTGCGCGCAGCAGCCGCCAGAAACCGAGGCACAGCAGCACGCCGCCCGGAATTCCCGCGCACAGCACCACCGACGGGATCAACAACGGGCCGAAGGAGCTCTCCTGCTCGATCGCTTCGCTCATCGCGAGCTGCGGCCACCCGTGCGCCGCCTGCCACCACAACGTCGGCGCGGCGGTCAGCAGGGCCACCGCCGCGCCCGCCCACAGCAGCGGCGTGCGCAGCAGCGACCGCGGCCCGGCGCACAGCAGCACCACGCCCAGCACCAGCCAGAGGACCGGGATCAGCAGCTTGACCTGCATCGCGAGGGCCGTGCAGGCTCCGGCGGCGAACAGCGGCCAGTCCTGGCGAACGCCCTGATCGCGCATTCGCACCCAGCGGACCAGCAGCCACAGCACCACGGTCCACAGCACCGGGTCGAAGGAGACGGTCGCCAGCATGTGCCCGCCGCCCAGGGTCTGTCCGGCGACCGCCCACGCCCCGCCCGCCAGCAGCTGTGCCCGGCGATCACCGCCGAGCTCCCTCGCGAGCAAAGCCGTCACCACCACCCCCGCACCGGCGGCGACGGCGGGGAGCAACCGCAACGCGAGCAGCGAACCGGGGAAGACGGTGTCGGCTAGCAGCGCGATCAACGGCACCAGCGGCGGCTGGTCCACGTATCCCCAGTCCAAGTGGTGCCCGGCGGCGAGGAAGTACAACTCGTCGGCGTAATAGCCGTAGCGCCCGCTCGCGAGCAGCAGCACCGCGGTGACGGCCGTCGCGATCAGCAGCAGCGGGCCGGTGGCGAGCTCGGGCACCCCGGAGCGGGTCGGTGCCGCGACGGGCGGCGCGGCGGAACGTTCGGCGAGTGCGGTCGACATGACGACTTCCCAGGGCCGGTCGGGCGCGGACCGGCCCAGACTCCGGCGTGGGAGGCTGCACTCGCGTCGGCCTGAGCGTTGATTCCGGCCTCGCCGCAGGTCCCGCCCCGGTGGGACGCGGCGTCATCCCGCCGTCGCAGTCCGATCGACCGCGTCAGCGGGATCAGGCGGCGTCGGAGTGCGGCAGCGGCAGCACTGCCAGCACCCGCCACCCGCCTTCCGGCCGGGGGCCAGCGGTCAGGGTGCCGCCGTACAACGCGGCCCGCTCCCACATTCCGGCGAGCCCGCCGCCCGCGGAGATCACGTCAGCCGACTCCGGGGCCGTCGTCCCCGTCGTTCCGTCGTCGCAGATGTCGACCGTGACGACGCGGTCGTCGACGGTCACCCACACCACCGTCGCGCCGCCACCGTGCTTGAGCACGTTGGTCAGCGCTTCCTGCACGATCCGGTGCACCGCCAGGCCGAGACCCGTCGGCAACTCCTCGACGTTCCCCGTGAGTTCGAGCCGCACCGGCAGGTCGGGACGCCGCACGCCGTCGACCAGTTCGCGCAGGCTCGCCGCCGCGGGCTGCGGAGCCCACTGCCCCTCCTCCAGCGGATCCCGCAGCACGTCCAGCAGGCCGCGCAGTTCGGCGAGCGCCGTCCGGCCGGTGGTCCCGATCGCGCGGATCGCCCGGATGGCCTGCTCCGGATCGGCGCGCAGGGTGTAGGCCGCGCCGTCGGACTGCGCGATCATCACGGTGAGCGAGTGCGCGAGCACGTCGTGGATCTCGCGGGCGATGCGGTTGCGCTCCTCGGCGACGGCCAGCCGCGCCTGCCGATCGCGCTCGGACTTCGCTCGCCGCAAGCGTTCCTCCACCTCCCGCAGGTGCGCGCGGCGGGCGGCGACGACCTCGGCGAAGGCCCAGGCCAGCGCGGTCACCACCAGGTAGAACGACGTCCCCCACAACGCCGCGACGAAACGGCTCGGAATTCGGGAGCGGCCCGACGGTGACCAACGCGGCCAGCACGATCAGGTTGAGCCCCACCGCCAGCACGGCGCCCAACCTCCGCTTCCCGGTGGTGATCAGGCCGTACAACACCAGGAACGCGGCCACCTGTCCCGGGGTGTACTGCAGCTTCGCCCCCAGGACGAAGGTCGTTCCGAACGCCCCGGCGAGGACCCCGGCCGTGGCCGACGCCGGCGCCCGGCGGCGAATCGCGACCGGGCCGCACGCGAGCACTTCGATGAGGACCAGCACGGGCCACGGCACGCCGGGCACGATGGGTTCGGAGATCAGGAAGACGACGAACAACAGGCCCGCTGCGGCGCCGTCCAGCACCGCCGAGTGCTCTCGCGTCCACCCGCTCCGTTTCCGCACCGAACCAGCGTAGGCGCGGATCACCGCAGATTCGTCATCCTCGCGGCGCTTCCGCGTCCACCTGGAGTCGTAGGCGCGACCCCACTCGGGTAGTGCGGATCAGCTTGTGCGCGGGTGGGATTGCGCGTCGAAGTGGTCGCTGGTGCGGGACGCGATGTCCTCTTGGAGGGCCTTCTCCCGCTGCTTGGAGCGCAGGCGGGCGAGGATCCAGATGGTGATGCCGTGCGCCGCCGCCAGCACGAGCAGCAGCATGCCGATGCGGGTGATCACGACGTAGAACGGGTCGTCGCCACCTACCTTGACCGTGGACAGCAGGGCGACCACGCCGAGCGCCGTCAGGTGGAACAGGACGGTGACCAGTTGGTTCACCGAACCCGCGACCTTCCCGTCCGGGTAAGCCGCGGCCAGGTAGGTCGTGCCGTCGCGGCGCAGCAGCCAACCGTCGACGAAGACGAGCACGATGCCGATGATCAGGAAAGCGAGGGTGTGTCCGGTTTCCACGGGTATCACCGAATTCCGTTGTCGAGTGCGCGGTGCGCAGGTCCGTGCACTCGCCGGGTCCCCACCTTGATCTCCGCACAAACGATGTTCGCGGTTGTGCACTCGGACGGCCCAACGCGCGCCGGGGATTCGTCGCCTCGCCATCGGAGCAGTGACCACGCACGCAGGCCGCCGGCGGGTTCTCCGCGCAGTGCCGCTCGGCGGGGCCACTTGCGATGGCCCCCGCAGTTCACCCGGCCACCAACGCGGAACGACCGCAAAAGGGCTCCGTGACAGGATGGCCGCGATCACAGGCCCAGTTCGGGGAGGCAGGGGTGAGTTCGGCGGGCGAGCAGCAGCACTCGGCGGGTCCGCTGTCGGCTTCGGTCGCGCGGATGTGCACCGGGCTGCGCGCCCAGGTCTCCGAGCACACGGCGGCGGGCTTCGACGAGGTGCTGCGCCGGTTGTCGGCACCGCTGCAGGTGGCGGTGGTGGGCCGGATCAAGTCCGGCAAGTCGACCTTGGTGAACGCGCTGATCGGCAGGCGGGTCGCGCCGACCGATGTCGGCGAGTGCACCCGGCTGGTGACCCGCTTCCAGTACGGCACGGTCGATCGGGTCGAAGTGGTCTTCCACGACGGAACCAAGCAGGCCGTTCCGTTCGACGCCGACGGCGGAATCCCGAGCCGGCTCGGCGTGGAACCGGAGCAGGTGTCGCATCTGGAGGCGTACCTGACCAACGCCGTGCTGCGCGACCTCACCGTGATCGACACTCCCGGTCTCGGTTCGCTGGACGCCGACTCGGTGGCGCGGACCGAGCAGCTGCTCGGCGCCCGGGAGCCGAACGACGATCTCGATCCGGTGTCGCAGGGTGCGGTCGCCGGGCGGAGGCGGTGGTCTACGTGGTGACGCAGGCGGTGCGCGCCGACGACCAGCACGCGCTGAACGTGTTCACCGCGGCCACCGCGGGCCGGGAGGCCGGGCCGGTGAACGCGATCGCCGTGCTGAACAAGGCCGACACCGTCGAACCGGACTCGGTGCCCGGTTCCGACGGCGACGTGTGGCGGGCGGCGGCGGCGCTGGCCGCGGAGCAGGCGGCGCTGCTCGGGCCGCGGGTGGCGGAGGTGCTGCCGGTGATCGGGCTGCTCGCGGAGACCGCGGAGACCGGCGGGTTCACCTCCGCCGACGCCGAGGTGCTGCGCGCGTTGACCGAGCTGGACGAGGCGACCCGCCAGACGATGCTGATGTCCGCGGACCTGTTCACCAGTTGGGACTGCGAGATTCCCGAGCGCGACCGGTCCCGGCTGCTGGAGCGGCTGGACCTGTACGGGGTGCGGCGGGCGCTGGCGGAGCTCGACGCGGATTCGGCGATCACGGCGGGTGCGCTGCGCCGGGCGCTGCTGGAGTGCTCCGGGCTGGCGGGGGTGCTGAGCAGGCTGGACGAGGTGTTCCGGGCTCGCGCCGACGGGATCAAGGCCGCCGCCGCGCTGGGCTCGGTGACGGCTCTCGCGCACGCCTCCGGTGATGCGGGCGAGCGGCAGCGAGTGCACGACGCGATCGAGGTGCTGCTGACTCGGCCGGAGGCGCACCAGCTGCGGTTGCTGGAGGCGTTGACGCTGGTCGTCTCGGGTTCGGTGGAACTTCCTGACGATCTCACGGAGGAGGTGCTGCGGATCGGCGGCAGCACCGATCCCGGTGCGCGGCTGGGGCTGGCGGGGCGGCCGCAGCACGAACTCGTCCAGTTCGCGATGGAACGGGCCAACTGGTGGCGTTCGTACGCCTCGTTCGGGGCGACGCCGGCGCAGAGCCGCATCGCGTTCGTGGTGCACCGGGCTTATTTCCTGATCTGGCAGCAACTTCAGCCAGGACAGGTTCGACTACCCGGCTGATCATCGACCACCTGGCGGTGCTCAGCCCTCGGCGAGCGGAGAGGACTCGGCGGTGCGGGACTGGCTTCGACGGCGATCTTCACCCGATCGTGGAACCGAGCGCGAGGCCACCACGTCGGAACCGGGCGCGGACGAACCCGCGGAGCCGGACGCCGAGTTGGGGGCTGACATGACCGCCGTGCACATCGACCCGCTCGACCGGGCACGCTCGGAACGCGCCACGTTGATCAGATTGTGCTTGTACGCACTGGACCGAGCTCGCAGCAACGGCGTCGCCGAACGGCTCGCGGACGGACTCGACGACATCGGCGTGGCCCGGCTGCGCCCGGACGGGCAGCCGTTCGACCCGGCATGGCACGAAGCGGGCGGCACGGTCCCCACGGATGATCCCGCCTTGGACGGGATCATCGCCGAGACCGAGGTGCTCGGATTCGCCGACCGCGACCAGGTGCTGCGGGCGCCGATCGTCACCGTGTACCAGCTGCGGTCGGGAACATCCGGAACGAGCTGACCCACTGCCGGATGCTCATCCGGTTTCGTTCGGGCCGCGCAGCGGACTCCTGGCGTTCGGTGAGGTCGGGCAGCACGGAGCTGATCGACATCAGGAGCAGGACGGCGAACGCGAGGATCAGGCCGATTGCCGTACCGATGGTGGTGAGCATGTTGTGCCTCCTTGTCGGTGCCTTGGCCGCTGGTTCCGCGGTGTGACATAAGAATCGCCGGTCACCGGGGGTTCGCGGATCAGCCGACAGGCTCGTCGGGCCTACTACCTCTGGTCAGTGCCCTGCCACGGCACACCTGGCCGATCGGCCGAGGCGCACACCCGAATCCCGGCCCCACCCGACTCGGCCCGAACACCCCCTTCAACGGGCGGGAGAGGCAGAAGAGGCACTCACCTGCAACCCGACCTGGCGTGAATCGCGCCTTTGACCAGTAGGAACAGGCGCAGGAGCACGCACCCGAGAGCCGGAGTGAACGGCCCCTTCGACCAGTAGGAGTCGGTGAAGGAGGCATTGACCTGGGTGTCGGTGTGGAGTGGACGGCGCCGTCGACCTTCGGGGCGCTGGAGGGGGATTGACCTCGGCGGGGTGCGGGGGTGCGATCGGAGGTACGGGCTGGGCTGGAGGGCTGCGGCGAACGGGAGCGGTCGCACCGCACGATTAGGTGGTCATCGATCGGCCCGGTGCGACGCCGCGTGCGGCAACCGGGTCATGAGCTGGTCGAGTCGGGTGGACCGCGCGTGAACCCGGCCGCGGCCGGGGATGCGGGCGGTACATTTCACGCCCGCGCCGGATCCCACCGGCTCCAGCGGTGAGATCCGCACCGGCGCGGCACCCGATCCAGTGACAGGAGCGTGCGCATGACTTCGGCCGGCCCGGCGACCGGGGTGCCCGTGGCGGCCACCGCCTTGCCCCAGCAGGTCAAGCAGACCAGGGACAAGCTGTTCGCGCTGTTACGGGAGGCCGCGCCGTCCTCGGCGGACTGGGTGGACGAGGTGCGGCGTTCCCGGCCGCGAGTGCCGAGCGTGGTCGTGGTCGGCGAGACGAACCGGGGCAAGAGTTCCCTGGTGAACGCGCTGATCGACAGCCCTGGACTGTCCCCTGTGGATGCTTCGGTGGCGACGTCGACCTACCTGGAGTTCCGGCACGGTGAACAGTGGCGCGGGATCGCCTGCTATCCGGCCGAGCCGACGCCCGTCGAGTTCACCGTCGACGAGCTGTCGTCCTGGGCCTCCGCGCGCGGAGCGCTGCCCGTCGACTCCCTGCCGCCCCGGCACCTGCGCATCGAGGCACCACTGGACACGCTCACCAAACTGACCATTGTGGACACTCCCGGCGTGGGCGGCCTGGACTCCATCCACGGCGAACTCGCCGCCGAAGCCGCCTCCGCCGCCACCGCCCTGCTGTTCGTCGCCGACGCGTCCGCACCCTTCACCCGCGGCGAACTGGACTTCCTGCACGGCGCGGCGGACCGGGTCGAGACCGTGGTGTTCGCGCTCGCCAAGACCGACCAGCACCGGGGCTGGCGACAGGTGCTGGAGGAGAACCGCAGGCTGCTGGCCGAGCACGCGCCGCGATTCGCGGACCTGCCGATCCACCCGGTCTCGGCGCGGATGCTGGAACTCGCGGCGCAGGCGCCGACCGAGCAGGCCGCCGTCATGCTGCGGGAACGCTCCGGCGTGACCGAGCTGCGTTCCGCGCTGGAACAGCTCGTCGGCGGCCGGGCCGCGATGCTCGGCGAAGCGAACACGATGCGCGCGCTGTCCACCGTGCTCGGCGAGTTGACGGTGCGGCTCGCCGCCGAGCAGCGGGCGCTGACCGTGGGCGAGGACGAAGCCGAGACGCTGCGAGCCCGCCGCGACGAGCTCGCCGCGTCCCGGCGCTCCTCCACTCGCGGCTGGCAGCTGAAGCTGCGCGGGGAGATCCAGCGCACCCGCGTCGAAGCGGGTCACGAGGTGACGCGCCAGATGCGGGAGGTGCAGAGCTGGTTCCGCCGCGCCATCGACACCGCCGAGCACGGCGCGCTCACCGCCCTGCCGCACCAGGTGGACACCGCGCTGCAAATGGTGTCGTCCCGGGTGTCGGCGCTGTTGTCGGCCCGGCTGGCGAAGGTGGCGGAGGTGTCCCTGGCGGAACTGTTCTCCGCCGAGGAACTCGACGTGATCCGCTCCCAGTTCGCCCGCGGCGCCCAGACGCCCATCGCGCTGCGGCCGCCGGACAAGCGCGCACCGACCGCTGAGGACAAGCTGCTGGTGTTCATGGGCATCTCCGGCGGCCTCGGCGTGGGTCGCGCGGCGGCGATGCCGCTGGCCGGGATCGGCGTGGGCGTGCTGAACCCGGTGGTGCTGCCGGTGACGATCGTGCTGGGGCTCGGCGCGGGCTGGTGGATGGCGCGCACCCGCAAGCACGCCGCCGACAAGCAGCACCTCAAGCAGTGGCTCACCGAAGCCATCGCCGACGCGCGATCAGCACTGGACCAGCTGGTGTCCGAGCAGCTCATCGAGGCCGAACAGCAGTTGTCGCTGGCCCTCGACGACGCGCTGGGCAGGCGCATCGAGTCGATCGAGGCGGAGCTGCGAGAGGTCGACAAGGCGCTGAAGATGGACGCCGCCGAACGCAGCCGCCGCTTGCACACCGCCGAGCAGCGCCTGGCCGAGGCCACCTCCGGCCGAGACCGCGCCGAACACCTCCTAGCCGCCATCCGCGGCCTCCGCGACCGTGCTGAGTAAGCCGCGGAGGCTTCCCAGGTCCCGCTAGGAGACCACCAGAATGATCTTTCGTTCTTCTTCTTGTCAGCGGCGAAGCCGATGAGCAGTGACCAGCTTGAGCAAAAGGACCACCGGCGGGTGCTCAGCGGCCTTTTCGCGAGGACAACGATTTCGCCATGTATCGGACATACATCAGAAATCGATCCCGCAGCGAGAAGGTCGCTGAGATTCCGCTACCCGGGCACCTACGCAGGCCACTCCGAAAGGGATCAAGGCAGCAAGATCAGTTTTCCGCCTGGGTGGCCTTCGATCGAGAGGCGATGGGCTTCGGCGGCTTCGGCCAGCGGGAAGGTGCGGGCGATGGGGACTTCGAGCTTCCCGGAGGCCGCGAGCGGCAGCAGCCGCTCCCACGCCTTGCCCCGGATCTCCGTTCCCGGGTCCGCCCCCGGGCCGCCGCCGACGAGCTTGATCCCGTCCTCGCCGCGGTGGAAGGCGGCGGCGCTGACGACCCGATCCGGCGATACGAGCGCCAGCGACGCGTCGATCGCCTCGTCGGTGCCCGAAGCGTCGATCGCCCCGGAGATCCCGTCGGCCGCCGCCGCGCGCACCCGCTCGACCAGCCCGTCGCCGTAGCGCACCGGGGTGATCCCGTAGCCGCGCAGCCACTCGGCGCGCGCCGCACCCGCCGTGCCGACGACCCGCGCGCCCGCGGCCACCGCCAGCTGGGCGGCCAGCACGCCGACCGCGCCGGACGCGCCGTGGACCAGCACCGTCTCGCCGTCCACGTCGCCGAGCAGCGACAGCATGTGCACGGCGGTGCCACCGGCGAGCAGCAGCCCGGCCGCGGCGTCCCAGGACAGCCCGGCCGGTTTCGGCACCGCGTTGCTCGCGCGCACCGTCACCGAACTCGCGTAGGCGCCGGAAGCGGGATGCACCACGACCTCGTCGCCCACCGAGATCGGTCCCGCCTTGCCGGTGGCGTCCTCGCCGACGGCGGTGACCACCCCGGCGAGCTCGTTGCCCACCGGCAGCGGCAACTTGTCCGGGTCCGAGCCGAACGCACCGCTGTAGAGCTTGAAGTCGATCGGATTCACCCCGATCGCGCGAACGTCGACGGTGATCCGGCCCGCGGCGGGCTCGGAAACCTCGGTGTCGACGACGGACAGCACTTCCGGGCCACCGAACGCGGTGGCGACGACCTGTTCAGCCATATCGGTGCGAACGCCCGCGGGCACGGGGATGATTCCCGCCCGTTTCACCCGAGTCGGTACCGGAGCGGAACCGGGCGGCCCTACGCTGCGTCGTAACGCTGAGCCGCGGGAAACGGCCGGAAGTGGGGTCGACAGATGTACATCGAGGAGACCGGCGCGGGAGACGGCGACATCAAGGTCACCGTCGAGGGCGCGGAGTACACCGCCGAGGCGAACTACGACCTCGACGGCGACGGCGTGGACGACACGGTCACGATCCTGACCGACGACGGCCACGTGTCCTACGCCGACGAGGACGCCGACGGGCTGGCCGACGTCATGCGCACGGTCGATTCCCGAGGTGAGGTCGTCGGCCAGGCCCGCTACGACGCGGCCGGGGGCGACTGGGTCGCCGAGCAGCCGCAGCAGCACCCGGGCGAGGGCGACCCGCGCAGGCAGGGCGGCGCGTCGATGGTGATCGACGCCCCTGGCGGCGAGCAGCAGATCGGCCCCGCCACCGAGGACACCGACAACGACGGCCGAGCCGACACCGCCGTGGTGACGACCGAGAACGCGACGTTGCTGGCCACCGACGTGGACGGGGACGGCTCGGCGGATCAGCTGGTGGAGATCGGCAACACCGGCGAGGTCACCATCACCCACCACACCGGCGCCGGTCAGTGGACGGTCGTCGAGCAGGGTCGGCTCGACCAGCAGGGGCAGTACACCCCCGCCCCGCATCCGGTCGCCGGCGCGACGGACGACGCGACCTGGACCTTCGACGACCCGGAGCCGCCGCCGCAGGAGCCGCGGCCGCAGCAGGTCTCGCAGCACCCGCAGGACGTGTGCTCCGATTCGGACGCCGCCTGGAGCTGATCGGCCGAATTCGCCCTATCCGGTGCAATTCGGGTGCCTTTCCGCGCCCGCACGCCGCCCGTCGACGGCCCGCACCGGAGGGCGAGCGGCCATTCGATGGTCGTTGACGCGTTACCTCTCGTTCGCGGCAGTGTCCGCTTCGCCGGAAATCCTTGGTCATCCAGGCGTCCCGGCGCGCGAATTTTCGTCTAGACCTCTGCATCGGCGGGGTACTGAATCGATCCCCTTATCGTTCCTGTGAGAGAACCGACACAGCTGATCTCCATTGCGAGCGCCCGGCACCGTTAACCTCGGTGCATCCCTTTCCATTCCGCCCGTTCTGCGGGTGGGGCGGAGCATTCTCTGAACACGCCGGCGGCACCGCCGTCGGACAGGATTCCGGGCTGTGGCGCCCAGTCAGGAGACACGAAGCGATGACCGCCTTGACCATCCCCGGTCTCGACCAGGCACCGACCCGGCACGCACGCCTGCTGTCGTGGGTGCGCGAGGTCGCCGAGCTGACCACGCCCGATCAGGTGGTGTGGTGTGACGGCTCCCAGCAGGAGTGGACACGGCTGACCGACGAGCTGGTCGAAGCGGGCACCTTCACCCGGCTGGAGAAGAAGCCGAACTCGTTCTGGGCCGCATCCGACCCGAGCGACGTCGCGCGCGTCGAGGAGCGGACCTACATCTGCTCGCAGGAGCGCAAGGACGCGGGCGTGACCAACAACTGGATGCAGCCCGACGAGATGAAAGCGATCATGACCGAGCTCTACCGGGGCTCGATGCGCGGTCGCACCATGTACGTCATCCCGTTCTGCATGGGTCCGCTCGACGCCGAGCAGCCGAAGCTGGGCGTAGAGATCACCGACAGCGCCTACGTGGTGACCTCGATGCACATCATGACGCGGATGGGCGCCAAGGTCCTGGACAAGCTCGGCGACGACGGTGAGTTCGTACCCGCGCTGCACTCCGTGGGCGCCCCGCTGGAGCCGGGTCAGCAGGACGTGCCGTGGCCGTGCAACGACACGAAGTACATCACCCACTTCCCCGAGGAGCGGATGATCTGGAGCTTCGGCTCCGGCTACGGCGGCAACGCGCTGCTGGGCAAGAAGTGCTACTCGCTGCGCATCGCCTCCGCCATGGGCCGCGACGAGGGCTGGCTCGCCGAGCACATGCTGATCCTCAAGCTCACCTCGCCGGAGAACAAGGTCCACTACGTGGCCGCCGCGTTCCCGTCGTCGTGCGGCAAGACGAACCTGGCGATGCTGCAGCCGACCATCCCCGGTTGGAAGGCCGAGACGCTCGGCGACGACATCGCCTGGATGCGCTTCGGCGAGGACGGCCGGCTCTACGCGGTGAACCCGGAGGCCGGGTTCTTCGGCGTCGCCCCCGGCACGGACGAGAACACCAACCCGAACGCGATGCGCACCATCGAGCAGGGCAACACGCTGTTCACCAACGTGGCCCTCACCGATGACAAGGACATCTGGTGGGAGGGCATGGGCGAGGCCCCCGCGCACCTGACGGACTGGAAGCAGCGGGACTGGACGCCGGACTCCGCCGAGAAGGCCGCGCACCCGAACTCCCGGTACTGCACGCCGATGTCGCAGTGCCCGATCCTGGCCGACGAGTGGGACGACCCGCAGGGCGTGCCGATCTCGGCGATCCTGTTCGGCGGCCGCCGCAAGACGACGGTTCCGCTGGTCAACGAGTCGTTCGACTGGCAGCACGGCGTGTTCATGGGCACCACGATGTCCTCGGAGACCACCGCGGCCGCCACCGGCCAGGTCGGCGTGGTCCGCCGCGACCCGATGGCGATGTTGCCGTTCATCGGCTACAACGTCGGCGACTACTTCCAGCACTGGGTGAACATGGGCAAGTCGGCGGACGCGTCGAAGCTGCCCCGGATCTTCTACGTGAACTGGTTCCGCCGCGACGAGTCCGGCAAGAAGATCGTGTGGCCGGGCTTCGGGGAGAACTCCCGCGTGCTGAAGTGGATCGTCGAGCGGATCGAGGGCAACGCCGCCGCCGAGGACACCCCCATCGGCCGGGTGCCCTCCGCCGACCAGATCGACCTGTCCGGCCTGGACACCTCGCGCGACGACGTCGACATCGCCCTGAACGTGGACGTCGACGAGTGGAAGGCCGAGATCCCGCTGATCGAGGAGTGGTTCGCGACCATCGGCGACGACCTGCCGAGCTCCATCCAGGACGAGTTCGACGCGCTCAAGCAGCGCCTCGGTGTCTCCTGACGCAGCACCGCACTTGAGAAGGGCCGCCGCGGAACTCCCGTGGGCGGCCTTTTTCGTGCGCGAATCAGGCCACCGGTTCCAGCAGGCGGTCGCGGGCGGCGGTGAGGTCGTCCGCGGTGAGGCCCGCGTCGAGCAGGTAGGCGTTGATGTCGATCTCGGTGGCGGCTCGCATTGCGTTCTCGGTGGAGCTGCCCAGGTCGGCCAGCGCCGCCTCGATGATCGGTTCCTGGTCGTCGGCGCCCAGCTTCGCCCACAGCGGTCGCAGGCGTTCGTGGCTGAGCAGGTGGTCGGCGAGGATCTCCGCCGGTCCTACGCCTGCGATGAGCAGCAACAGCAGCACTGCGATCCCCGTGCGGTCCCGGCCCGCGTGGCAGTGCACCAGCACGCCCCCTTCGGGCGCGCGGGCGAAGGTCCGCACGAGCTCGACGGCGCGCTGCGGGTGGCGGTCGAGGAACGGGCGGTAGTACAGCGGCGTGCCGTGCAGGCCGCGGCCCCAGTACGCCCAGAACTCGGTGTCCTCCGTCGGGTCCATCCGGATGTTCTTCGTGGTGAGCTCCGGTGGGCGGGGCGCGAGGTCCGGGCGGGTGTCCTCGCCGGTGAGGTCGATGATCGTGCGGATTCCGTGGGCGTGCACCTGAGCCCAGCCCGTCTCGGTCAGGTATTCCGGAGTCGCCGAGCGCACCAGTGCGCCGCGCCTGATCGTCCGTCCGTCGACAGTGGTCGTCGCGCCGAGGTCGCGGACGTTGAACGCGCCGTCCCACGGCAGATCTCGATTCGCGGTCATGTTCCTCGGACGTCCATCGGCAGGTCGGGGTTGGCGGCCATTCGCGCGTTTCCCGGCGAATCCCCGAAAATTCGGCGACAGAACGGAACCCGGCGGGCACGCTGAGCGTCTTACGGGAACAACGGATCACAAGAAGAAGAGGAGGTGTGTCATGGCAGGTGCGGCGCTACTGGTGCTGGCGGTATTCGCGATCGTGGCGGTTCTGCTCGCACCGGACCGAGAGGACGACGAACCGAGCGTGAAGATTCCCGCCCCCCGCGCGGAAGATCAGAACGATCTCCCGGTCGCGGCGAACGAAAAGGAACATGCCTGATGAACGACGCTCCGAGAAGCTTGGGGGCAGCGGGAGAACGAGCGGCGAGTGGAGATCATTCCCTCGCCGCTCGTTCCATTCCGCTCCCGCACTTCGTCAGGTGACCGATCAGGTCATTTGATCGCCCCCGTGAGTGTGAAAGCGCCACCGAGGGACCGCGAGACCATCAGGTACAGCGCGATCACCGGCGCCGTGTAGAGGATCGAATAGGCCGCGAGCTGCCCGTAAGCGATCAAGCCGCCCTGGCCGAAGAACGCGAACACCCCCACCGCGGCCGGTTGTTTCGCCGGATCCAGCAGCAGCACGAACGGCACGAAGAAGTTGCCCCAGGCGTTGATGAACGTGAAGATCCCGACGACGCTCAGTCCGGGCACGATCAGCGGCAGCACCACCGAACGCAGCGCTTGCAGCGCCGAGGCCCCGTCCACCCAGGCCGCCTCCTCCAGGCTGATCGGCACGCCGTCCATGAAGTTCTTCGTCATCCAGATCGCCACCGGCAACGAGGTCGCGGCCAGGAACAACGTGGTGCCCAGCATCGAATCGACCAGGTCGAACCGCACGAACATGCTGTAGACCGGCACCATCACGGCCGTGATCGGCAGGCCGGTCGCGAACAGCACGGTGTAGAGGAACGGCCGCCGGAACCGCAGCCGATAACGCGACAGCGGATAGGCGCACAGCACCGCGGCCAGCACCGAGATCATCGCCGCGCCGCCCGAGAGCAGCAGCCCGTTCCACAGTGGACGGATACTGGTCTCCCAGTTGAGCACCTGCCCGAAGTTGTCCAGCGTGAACCGGCCCGGCACCGCCGCCGCCAGCGGCGCCTCCGCGTCGAACGCCGCCGTCAACAGCCACAGCAGCGGCGCCGCGAACAGCAGCGCGATCCCGCACAGCAATGCTCCGACCAGCTTCGACGAGGCCCGGCGGCTCATACCTCCTCCCGCAGCGTCCGGGCGTAGATCACGGCGAACAACGCGCCGACCGCCAGCAGCACCAGCGAGATCGTGGCGCCGTAGCCGATCTCGTCCAGCTCGAACGCCTCGTCGTACATCAGCAGCGGCAGGGTCTGCGTCGCGTCGCCCGGCCCGCCCGCGGTGAGCACGTAGATCAAGGTGAACACCCCCAGCGTCTGCAAGGTCACCAGCATCAGGTTCGTGAGCACCGAGCGCCGGATCATCGGCAGCGTGACGTGCCAGAACCGGCGCAGCGCGCCCGCGCCGTCGACCTCGGCGGCCTCCGCCAGCTCCGTCGGCACCTCCGAGAGCGCCGCCTGGTAGACCAGCATCGAGAAAGCCGTGCCACGCCACACGTTCCCCAAGATCACCGCCAGCAACGGCGCGCTGTAGAGCCACTCCTGCTCCATCCCCAGCCCGCCGAGCAGCGCGTTCAGCGTGCCCTCCGGGTTGAGGAACGCGTACAGCGCGAACGCCGCCACCAGTTCCGGCAGCACCCACGCCGACACCACGGCGACGCCGACGGTGTTGCGCAGCAGGCGATTCCGATTCCGGCTGAGCACCGCGATCAGCAGCCCCAGCCCGTTCTGCCCGATCACGGCCGAACCGACCGTGAACACCACGGTCACCCACGCCGAGTGCCACAACGCCGGATCGGCGAACAAGCGGCGGAAGTTCTCCAGCCCGACGAACTCCGGCGACGTCGCCGCCGCCCCGGTCAGCGCCGCGTTGGTGAACGAGACGTAGACGCTCCACAGGATCGGGCCTGCCACGAACAGGCCGAGCAGCAGCACCGCGGGCGCCATCGGCAGCAGCCGGCGCGACACCGCCGCACTGCGCCGGGAGATGTCGGGCCGAGGCACCGCGGCGGTCATCAGCCGCCCCGAGTGTTGGCCGGTTCGACGATGCGCCGCACCTGCTCGGCCCACCGCTGCGAGACCTCCGTCGGTTCGCCGCCGCCGACGACGTCCAGCACGGACTGCTGGATCTCCTCGGACACCTTCGGATACTCCGGCAGCGTGGGCCGGTAGTGCGTGTTCTCCAGCAGTCCCAGCCAGAATCCGGCCAGCGGGTTCGCTTCGGCGATGCGCGGGTCGACCGCCGAGTCCTCCCGCGAAGGGAGATTTCCGGAGGACAGCGCGTATTCGGTGATGTTGTCCCGGTTCAGCGCGAGCTTGACGAACTCGAACGCGTCGTCCTGCTTCGTCCCGGAGGAGCTCAGCGCCAGCGTCCAACCGCCGGACATCGACACGGTGCCGCCGCCGTCGCGGGCGGGCATCGGAGCCGCCGCCATCGTCGACGCCCAGTCCCGCCAGCCCGCGGCTTCCCATTGTCCGGCGGCGAAACTGCCGTCCAGTCGCATCGCGACCTTGCCCTGCCTGGTCAGGTCGTCGCGGAGCTTCTTGTCGTACTGGGCGTCGGCGATCTGCGCCTTGCTCTGCGTCAGGCCCTCGTGGACGGCGGTGGACACGAAGCCCAGCGCCTCGGCGAAGCCGCGGTTCGGCGCGATCCACTTGCCGTCGTGCAGGGTTCCCGTCTCGGTGCCGTAGAGCAGCATCTCGACGGTCTGCATGCTCACCGCCTCGCCCTCCGCCTTGCCCAGCGGCATGTCGAGTCCGATCACGTCCGGAAATCGCTGCTTGACCTGGCGCGCGGCGTCCAGCACCGCGTTCCAGTCGCGCGGTTTCCAGTCGGCGGGCAACCCGGCCTGGGTGAACAGGTCGCGGTTGAACCAGATCCCGCGCGAGTCGGTGTCCAGCGGAACGCCGTAGGTGCGGCCGTCGGCCGCGCGACCGGCCTGCTTGGTGGTGTCGATGAACCGGTCCCAGTCCGGCCAGTTCGCCAGCCGCTCGTCCAGCGGGGCCAGGTAGCCGGCCTCGACATCGGAGTTGATCGTGAAGCTGTCCTCGTAGAGCACGTCCGGCGCCGTCGAAGGCGACCGCATCCGCAGTTGCAGCTTGGAGAGGTACTCGCCCTCGGGCGCCACCACCGGGTCGAGCGCGACCCGCTTGCCCGGATGAGCCTGCTCGTACTGCTGCTTCACCCGCTGCATCAAGGTGTCGACCTGTGTCGTGTTGCCGTAGCGGTGGTAGGTCACGTTGATCGTGTTCGGATCATCGGCCACTCCGCCGCCGCAGCCCGCCACGGCCAGCAGGGCGGCGGTCAGGACTACGGGTAATCGCCAGCGACGCATCGATCCTCCCCGGTGAGGAACTCGTCTCGGAACCGTCGCGGCCGCCCCGGCGGGGCCGGCCGATCTTCGATGAGCTGCGCGACGCCCTGACCCACTCGGCGCTTGCGCCCGGTGTGAGATCAGGATCACACTGCACCGTAATTCCATTCGATGAAGCAAGTCAACGACACGAGCGCCTCGGGAGCCCCCGCATGAAGCAGGAGTTCTGGCAGGGCACCAACCTTCCCAGGGTGGGCGGGTTCAACCGCGCCGTCGTGCTCGACGCGATCCGCGCGAACGGCGGCGTCAGCCGCGTAGAACTGGCCCGCAGAACCGGGCTCACCGCGCAGACCATGTCGAACATCGTGCGGGCGTTGATGGCCGACGGCCTCGTCGCCGAGGACGGGCACGCGCCCTCCACCGGCGGGAAGCGCCGGGTGATGCTGCGCGTCGTCGCCGACGCCTACCAGTCGGTGGGCCTGCACCTCGACCCGGAACGGATCACCGGCGTGCTGCTGGACCTCGACGGGAGGGTCAGGTTGCGCAACACCCGGCGGGTCGCCGAGGGCGCCTCACCGGAGGCCGTCGTCGGCGCGCTCACCCGCACCGTCCACCACCTGGTGCGGCGGTCCGAAGCGGGCGACGGGCGAGTGCTCGGCGTCGGCCTGGCCGTGCCGGGACCGCTGGACGATACCCACCGCCGCGTGTTCAGCCCGCCGAACCTGCCCGGCTGGGCCGAGGTTCCGCTGGCCGACATGGTGCAGGAGCGGGCCGGGCTGCCGGTGGTCATGGACAACGACGCGACGGCCGCCGCCATCGGAGAGCGCTGGGCGGGAGGCGTGGAGCGCGCGGGCTCGTTCGTCTACGTCTACCTCGGGTCCGGAGTGGGCGTCGGCGTCGTGCTCGGCGACCAGGTGTACCGGGGGATCAGCAACAACGCGGGCGAAATCGGGCACCTGCCCACCGGCACCGGCAAGGAGTGCGCCTGCGGCAAGCGGGGCTGCCTGGAGGCGTACTGCTCGATGCGGGCCGTCGTCGCCGAGTGGACGGCCGCCGGTGGTGACGGCGCGGGCGCCCCGGTTTCCGATGTGTACCAACGGATCTGCCGGGACGCCGCGCAGGGCGACATCGCTGCGGCGCGGCTGCTGCGGCAGGCGGCGAGCAGGCTCGGGCAGACGCTGGCGACGGTGGTCAGCGTGCTCGACGTGGACCGCGTGGTGCTCGGCGGACCGGCGCTGCGGCACGCGGGGGAGATCATCCGGGAGCGGGTGCGCAAGGCGCTGCACGCTCAGGTGTGGGCGGCGCGAGTACGTCCCGTCGAAGTGCACTCGGCGCTGATCGGTGAGGATGCCGGCGCGGTGGGAGCGGCTTCGCTGGTGCTGGACCACGCCTATTCGCCGCGGCTGGCGACGCTGCTCGGCGGGTGAGCGCGCCCGGGCGAACCGGATGCCTCGGCCGGGCGGGCGCCACGGCACGGGAACCCGCGACGACGAACGGCCCGTTCGCCGCAGTGGTTCGGGCGAACGGGCCGCTCAATCCTGACCCCGTTCCTGGGCACCGGGGCGGGGCCAGGCGTTCTCGTCGCGGGTCAGGCCGCGTCGTCGGCGGGCGCGCGCAGGGAGTTCTCGTCCACGGCTTCGGCTACGGCGTGCCCGAAGGCGGCCATGCCACGAGCGTTGGGGTGCAGCGGGGCGGCCACCGAGGTCGGCAGCACGCCTTCGAGGTACTTGTCCTGCGGCGCGGCGCACACGTCGTGACCCTTGCTGATCGCGCCGAGATCGACGAACTCGGCGCCGTGCCCGACGGCGCGGTCCCGCAGCAGCTCGCTCAACTCGTCCACTTTGGACTGAATGTAGTCGGCGTCGCGTCCCCAGATCGGCTCCTTCGGGTAGCAACCGCCGGGACGGATGTAGGTGCCGTAGCCCGTGACCACCACGTCCGCGTTCGGCGCCCGCTCGGTGATGCCGTCGAGCGTCGCGTCGAAGTCGTCGCCGATCGCGGCGATCCTGGCCGACAGCTCGTCGCGGCCGCCCGCGGTGAAGTCGTCGGCGCAGGACTTCCCGAACGGCTCCGGGAAGGCGTTCAGGCAACTCACCGCCGCCCGCACCAGGCCGATGTCGTTGCCGCCGATGGCGAGGGTGACCAGGTCGGTGGCCGTGCTGAGCGCGTCGAACTGCGGCGGCACGAAACCGTGCTGGCTGCCGGTGAAGTCCGCGATCTTCGCTCCGGTGCAGGTCGCGTCGGTGAGCCGCGCGCCGAGCGCTTCGGCGGCGACGTGCGGGTAGTTCCCCGACGAGCGCAGGCAGGCGAGATTCGGATCCGGCCGCCCCGGGACCAGCGGCCCGGAAGCGTTGGAATCGCCGAGCGCGACGTAGTCCAGCGGCTCGGCCGCAACGGCCGCCGGCGACAGCGCGCAGGAAGCCGCCACCGCGAGCGCCGCACCCCACCGCAGCACCGGCCGACGCCGCACGTCCACATAGGACTCATCGGCCGACCTGGAGCCGCCCGAGCGTCGGTGGCGAGCGGGACGGTCCGGGCGAAAATCCACGGTGACCTCCGAAAAAGGCGATCGGGCCACCTTGATTTAGCACACCCGGAGGCAGTCTCCCTCCGCCATTCGCGCGGACATGCCCACGATCAACACTTCGAGTGACGACCATTCAGAGCAGCGGCGCCCGTCGAGCTCAGCGTTCCTCGCGGCGCAGCGCGCGCGTGATGCCGGCGGCCACCGTGGTGGCCAGAATCCAGCCGACCGCGATGAGCACCACGGTGATCCACTGGGAGTGCCCGTCGGCCCGCCACATCACGTCGTGACCGAGGTTGATGATCGGCACCAGCTGATCCACCGTGTACAGGAACGGGTTCCAGACCGGGTGGTCCTCCTCGTTGATGGGCTGCAGCTCGTGAAAGCTGAACCACGCCGAGCCGCCCACGGCGAACGCCAGCAACCACAACAACGCCCGCAGCGGCCGGTAGCCGTACGCCACGGTGCTGCGCTGCAGCATGCTCCACAGCCGCACCGGCGGACGCAGCAGCACCGGCGACGCCCCGGCCAGCGCCTGGTACCGGCGGCGCTGCTTCTCGATCAGCACCGTCACGGCGTGCTCCTCGTTGCCGCTGTCGCGGAACACCGTCGCGAGCTGGTCGTACGGCCCCGGCTGGTACCGCCCGGAGGTGCTGCGCAGCCACGCCAGCCGTTCCCGCACCCGCCCGCCGTCGGTGGGTTCGATGGGGTGGGTGAGGTTGTAGTAGGTGAAGTCCTCCACGTCGACGCCACCGGCCGCATCCCAGGTGTTCGCGTTGTCCGCGAGCAGCTCGCACTGCGCCTGGCGCAGCACCACCCGTCCCAGCGGCGGCTCCGAGGGGAGCAGCGTCAGTTCCTGCGCCACCAGCCCGAACGCGTTGAACGCGTTGGTGGAGCTGCCGTCGCCGAGCAGGCAGCCCCAGAAGTTGGCGGCCCGGCCGATGACCGCGCGCCGCAGCTGCACCTCGCCCTCCGCGCGGAACGGGCGGATCCCCTCCGCGCACACCAGGTCCCGCCCGATGTTCGCGGCTCGCAGGTCCAAAGAGGACTTGTAGGAGTTCCGGTGCCGGTGCCACGCGGGTTTGAGCAGCTGCGCCGAGCGCAGGTCCACGTTGGCGCCGATGTTCGCGCCCTGGAGCTGCAACGTGCCGTAGATGTCGGCCTCGCGGCAGTCGAAGTTGCTGCCGACCTGAATCCGGTTGGCCTGCAACGTGTCCGTGCGCGGCCCGGACAGGCTCGCCCTGGTGAGCTGGAAGCTGCCGTGCACGTTCACGTCCACCATGCGCATCTGCCCGTGCAGCATCGCGCCCGCGGCTTCCAGGTTGCCGAGGATCTCGGTGCCGTCGAGGTGGATGGCGCGCATCGGCTTCTCCACCGAGGCCGACGGGGATCGCGACCAGCCCAGGTCGATCTGCGCACCCGCCATCCGCAAATCGCCGCCGATCTTGCTGCTGACCAGGCGGATCGTGCCGCCGCTGCGGAAACCCTGGTCGAGCTGCACGTCGCCGCGCACTTCCCCGCGGTCCAGCAGCAGCGTGCTGATCGGGTCGTCGTGCTGGGACTCGCCGCGCTTCGGCGGGCTCACGCCGGGTTCCAGCACGGCGTCGCGCAGCCGCACGTCACCTTCGATGTGCGCGCTCGGCAGGTACAGCAGCCCGGCCACGCTGAACGGGCTGCCGCTGATCGGGTCGACGTCGCCGCGGAAGCTGCCGCCGATCTGGATTCCGTTCGCGTTGATCGCGGTACGGCCCCGGTTCCGCAGGGCGCCGCCGGAGAAGTTGAGGTTGCCGCCGATCTTCACGCCCGGAATCCGCACCTCGCCCGCGACCTTCAACCGCAGGCCCAGCATCGCCCCGGCGATCTCCAGCCGGTCCGCGTAGATCGCGCGCCCACCGGGGTTGCGCAGCTCGGAGTCGTTGAGCAGCAGCGAACCGCCGAGCTGGGCGTCGGCGAGATCCACGATGCCGCCGACGCTCGTGCAGTTGCGCAGCACCGTGTCGTGGCTGGTGCGCAGGTTCCGCCCGTTGAGGCCGGGGAAGCGGCAGTTCCACAGCACCAGCCCGGCGAGCGTGGCCTGGCGCAGGTCGGGCCGCATGTCGAAGCGGCAGCGCACGAATTCCAGCAGGTACGGCAGTTCCGCCGCCCGCAGGTCCAATCTTCCGGTGATCACCGCGTCCTCGATGCGCACCACGGGCTGCTGCCCGCCGCGACGCCAGAACGCGCGCCAGCCCTGTTCGTCCGGCGACTCGACCAGTTTCCGCGTCAGGTACTCGCCGCGGATCTCGCGGTCCGGGTCGAACATGTCGGCATGCACGTCGAGCGGGACGACCGGACCATCCGGTCGGCGGCCCCACGCTCTTCCCTGGCCGAGCAGCTCGTCGAGTCGCTGCTCGGCGGCGGTCGGCGCCCCGATGTTGTCCCACGGCCTGTTCGGCACGATCCTGCCCCCGACATCGATCCGGCGAACTACACGCAGCGTAGTAGATCAACTACCACCGACAGCTCAGACGCGTGAACTCAGCTTGAGGTTGCGACGGGCTCACGGGACACCGCCGAGGGAGCGCACTCGAATGCGCACGACGCCGCGCGAAACCACCGAACGTCCGAACTGGACTACGCCACCGGAGTCGCCACCGACCATGTCGCACGACTCGCCGCGAAAGCCCCGACTACGCACCGCATCCGGGGGAGGTCAGTCCTTCGGGCCGGCGTGGGTGGGGTTGAGAACGCGGGAGAGGAAGGTGCGGGTGCGTTCCTCCTTGGGATTCCCGATGACATCGGCGGGCGGGCCTTGCTCGACGACCGCGCCGCCGTCCATGAACAGCACGCGGTCGGCGACCTCCCGGGCGAACTGCATCTCGTGCGTGACCACGAGCATCGTCATGCCTTCGTCGGCCAGTCCGCGCATCACGCCGAGCACGTCACCGACGAGTTCCGGGTCCAATGCGGACGTGGGTTCGTCGAACAGCATCACGTTCGGGTTCATCGACAGCGCCCGCGCGATCGCGACCCGCTGCTGCTGTCCGCCGGAGAGCTGCGCGGGCATCGAGTCCGCCTTCTCCGCGAGCCCCACCCGGTCCAGGTTCTCCCGCGCGACGCGGTCGGCTTCGGCGCGGTCGCGGCGCAGCACCTTGCGCTGCGCCACCGTCAGGTTCTCCAGCACCGTCAGGTGCGAGAACAGGTTGAAGCCCTGGAACACCATGCCGATGTGCCTGCGCGCCGCGTCCAAGTCGGTGTCCGGGTCGGTCACCTCGACGCCGTCCACCGCGATGCGGCCCTTCGTGGGCTGCTCCAGCAGGTTCACGCAGCGCAGCAAGGTGGACTTCCCGGAACCGGACGGACCGATCACGCACACCACTTCGCCGCGCCCCACCGTCAGGTCGATGCCGCGCAGCACCTCCAGGGAGCCGAACGACTTGTCCAGCCCGGAAATCTCGATCATCGCGCTCATCCGGCGTTCCTCACTGCGTCGGTCGTGGGTTTCGAGTGCTTCGCGGAACCGGTCACTTGCTGCGGGCGCCCCCGCCGTAGCGGCGCTCCAACCGGCTCGACAACCTCGACAACGGGATCGTGATGATCAGGTAGCAGAGCCCGGCGAGCAGGATCGGCGTCAACGACTGGTACTGGATCAACGCGCCGCGACCGAACTTCGACAGCTCGTACTGCGCGGCCGACAGCCCCAGCAGGTAGATCAGCGAGGAGTCCTTGGTGAGCAGGATCAGCTCGTTCGTCAACGGCGGCAGGATGATCCGGAACGCCTGCGGCATCACGACCGTGACCATCGTGCGCGCCGAGGACATGCCCAGCGACCGCGCGGCCTCCACCTGCCCCTTCGGCACCGCCTGCACACCGGCGCGGATCGTCTCGGCCATGTAGGCCGCGCCGACCAGGCCCAGGCTCAGCATCACCGTGGAGTAGATGTCGAAGACCAGCTGGAACGCGATCGGCACGCCGTAGCCGAGCGCGATGAACACCAGCAGCGCGGGCACCCCGCGGAAGAACTCGACGTAGATCGTCGCGATCCACCGGTACGGCGCCACCGAGGACAACCGCATCAGCGCCAGCACCACGCCCAGCACCAGGCCGAAGCCGAACCCGAGCGCGGTGTAGACGATGGTGTTGAGCAGCGCCGAAGTGATGATGTCGGGGAACTGCGCGAGGGCGACGTCGACGTTGAAGAACGCCTTCGCGATCTTGCCCCAGTCGGCGAACAGCGCGGCGAACAGAATCACCGCCACGAGGACCGCGTACTGCACTCCGCGGATCACGCGGGTGCGCTGCCGCTTGCTCATCCGCGGCTTCGCGGGCGTTGCGGTGTCCGTTGTAGCCATTCCTCAACTCTCCCCGGCCAGATGCCGCCGATTTCCTCAGAGCCTTGCAGGTGATCGCGTCGCCGCGCGGGGATTCGGCCGTGTTCGACGCCGGTGCCCGCGCAGCAGCCGGGGCCGGGGCCTGCGCGGCACCCGGCCCCGGCTCGGGCCGTCACGGGTTGTTCGGGGCCTGGCCGAACCACTTCTGGTAGATCCGGTCGTACTCACCGGACTCCTGCGCCTTGCGCAACGACTCGTTGATCTTCTCGGCGAGCCCGACGTTGCCCTTCTGAACGCCGATGCCGTAGGCCTCACCGGTGCTGTACTCGGCGGTGACCTCGGTGTCCGGGTTCTTCTTCGCGAAGTCGAGCACCACGCCGTTGTCGTTGATCGCGGCGTCGACCTTGCCGGACTGCACGGCGTTCTGCATCAACGCGACGTCCTCGAACTGGACGATCTCGTAGCCGTGCGCGGCCTTGTGCTCGGTCGCGTACTCCTCGCCGGTGGTGCCCAGCTGCACGCCGAGCTTCTTGCCGCGCAGCTCGGCCAAGTCCTGGTGCGGGGCCTTCTTGGTGACCAGCAACGCCTGCTTCGCGTCGAAGTACGGGTCGGAGAAGTCCATGTTCTGCTTGCGCGTGTCGGTGATCGTCATCGCGGCCGCCGCGACGTCGCACTTGCGCGTGTTGAGCGCCTCGCCGGACTGGATGCCCTCGAACGGCGTGTCGAAGAGCTCCTGCTGCAGCCCCAGGTCGCGGGCCACCAGGTCGACGAGCTCCACGTCGAAGCCGACGGTCGTGCCGTTCTCGTCGAACTGGAACGGCGGGTACGGCAGGTGCGTGCAGGTCGTGAGCTTGCCGGGTTCTTTGAACTGCAATTCGCCGTCGGCGCCGACCGGCGCGATGGACTGCGCGCAGCCCGCCGCGGCCAGCGCCAGCGCGGGCAGCAGTGCGAGAGCTCTCCAGGTGGTCCGACACGCCACGATGTCACTCCTAGTAGGTGAGAACGCGAGTGCTGAGATAGTGCCACCCGAATGGGCGCAAATCCCGACTCGTGATGTTGCGAAGCTGTCAAATTTGCTGAAGGCCGCGGCGGAACCCCCCGTTGAGCCCCGCATCCCACCCGGCGAGATGTTGCGCGAGCCGTGTCGTCCACGATCGGTTCCCGCACGTCCCGGTCGAGCAGAGGCTCAGTTTCATGCGCCGGACGCCCCTGGTCAACAGCGAATTCATCGGCACTGCGCCGATCGGCGGCTGGGCGATGTCATGCGCCGGACACAGGTCTGCGCTGTTCGGTCCGGCTGATTCCACCACTCGGAGCCACCCGAACGCGATCACGTTCCGTGCGCGAACAGGGCTGTTCGAGGGATACCCGTGGGCGCGGCGGCGGAACTGCGCCTTTCGGCTGCTGCCCGGCACCACCGACCTTCGGCAGACTGCGCCGCCGAGGAGGAGATGCCGATGACCGACACCCGCTTATCCCGCTCCCACTTGCCCCGCTCCCACCAGAAGAACCGACGCGCGAGGACCGGAGCGCTCGCCGGCGCCGGAGCGCTTCTCGCCTGCACCGGATTCGCCGTGCCCGCGTTCGCCGACACCACCGCCGAACCGTTCGACGTGCTGCAGCTCAACCTCTGCCACAGCGGAGTCGCCGACTGCTACACCGGCGACGACACCGCGGTGCGCTCCGGG
The DNA here is from genome assembly GCF_022828475.1 of Saccharopolyspora gloriosae. GTDB lineage: Bacteria > Actinomycetota > Actinomycetes > Mycobacteriales > Pseudonocardiaceae > Saccharopolyspora_C > Saccharopolyspora_C gloriosae_A. The sequence goes on from NZ_CP059557.1 coordinate 6,759,564, forward strand.
ATCGCCACCGTCCGGCAGCGCACCCCGGACGTGGTCACGCTCAACGAGATCTGCGCGCACGACATCACCACGATGACCAAGGAAACCGGGTACCACGCCGAATTCGCCGCGGCCGGTCACCGCGACGGCGGGCCGTACCAGTGCGCGGACGACCGCGGCGACTACGGCGTCGCGATCCTGACCCATCCCGACCTGGGCGCTCCCAGCGGCGACGTCACCGAACGGACCTACACCGCGCAGGACGGCGGCACCGAGCAGCGAGTGATGCTCTGCGCGCCGTTCTCCGCGATCTCCGCGTGCACCACGCACCTGTCGGCGGACGCCCCCGAGATCGCCGGGGAGCAGTGCCGGGAGCTCATGGGCGCCGCGACCGGAGCCGGCCGCCCGACCGTGATCGGCGGCGACTTCAACCTCAGCCACGGCGGTACGCCGGACGTGCAGAACTGCGTGCCGGACGGCTGGTTCCGCAAGGGCGACGGCAGCGTGCAGCACGTGTTCGCCAACGGCGACTTCGGATTCGAGCGCACCGAGAACCTGCCGATCGAGGGCACCGACCACCCGGGCCTACTGGTCGAACTCAGTCACTGATTGCGGGGTCCTCGGAACGGCCTGCGTAGGGGTCGGGTAGCGGAACCTCAGTGGCTTCCTCGCTGCGGGATCTTTTTCCCTAGTGGCTCCGCCACGAGGGAAAAAGCTGTCCTCGCGAGGAAGCCACTGAGAACCCGCCGGTGGTCGGGTTTTTGACGTGGGCCATGTGCTTCGCACATGCAGGCACGGCTTCGCCGCAAAGCACGGCGACGCCGCAAAGTACGGTTACGCCGCTGGCAGGGCAGGGATCGGAGACTTGTTCGGCGAGGACTCCTGGGGGCGGCGAGGTACGACTTTCCGGTTACTCGGGACTGGCCGGAATGGGGCCGTCACGGGCCTCGGCGGCGTGGTGAAGTGATGGAGTCGTCGGGAGCGCCGCTCACACCCTGAGCCCAGGTGGTCCCGGCTCCGGAGAAGTCAGGGGCGCCCCCCTGATCCGAACCACTAGTCGATCACTCACGATGGTGGCGAACACCGTGAAACAGGAGGAATCAGAAGATGAACTTGACCCGCCCGCAGCACGGCAAGCGGATCGCCGGAGTCTGCGCCGGCCTCGCCGACCGGTTCGGCCTCGGCAGGGGGCTGATGCGGTTCCTGTTCATCCTGTCGTGCCTGCTGCCCGGCCCGCAGTTCGTGATCTACATCGTCCTGTGGATCATCATCCCGAAGTCCTGACCTCGGCCCGCCTCGTGACCGGCATTCGGTCACGAGGCGGTGCGCGTTCTCCGGGGCGGCGTCGCCGGCGGCGACGTCACCCGGGGCGGCGCCGTCCGGTTCAGCGCCGGGCGTGCGCGTCCAGCGCGTAGGCGATCGCCGTGGTGATCTTCGCGGCGAACTCCAGGTGCAACGACTCGTCCGGGACGTGCGCGTTGCTGCCCGGCCCGAGCGCGCCGGTCACCACGAACTGCGCGTCCGGATAGGCGCCCTGCAGCAGGCCCATCAGCGGGATCGAACCGCCCAGGCCCATCGTCGCCCACTGCTCGCCGAACACGTCCTCGCTCACCGCGTCCAGCGCCGCCGCCAGCCACGGCTCGGTGTCCGGCGCGTTCCAGCCCGCCGCGCCGTCCGACAGCGGGAACGTCACCTCCGCTCCGTAGGGCACGTCCGTGGACAGCGCCTCGCGCAGCGCGGTCAGCGCCGACTCCGGATCGGTCGTCGGCGGGATGCGCACGCTCAGCGCGAGCGTGGTGAACGGGCGCAGCACGTTGCCCGCGTCCGGCAGCGACGGCAGACCTTCCGCACCGATCACCGACACCGTCGGGCGCCACGTGTTGTTCAGCGCCAGCTCGGCCTCGTCCTCGGACACCCAGCGCATGCCTTCCCGCGCGGGAACCGAGCCGCTGATCAGGCCGGGTACCGCCGCCACCGCGGCCCGCGCCTCCGACACCCGATTCGCGGGGATCTCCACGTTCAGCTCCGGCAGCAGCACCTCGCCCGTCGCCGAGTCCTCGATCCGGTCCAGCAGGCTGCGCACGATGCGGAACGAGCTGGGCACGATGCCGCTGGCGGTCCCGGAGTGCTGGCCGCCGTCGAGCACCCGCACCTGCACGCCCACCCGCACGTCACCGCGCAACGAGGTCGTCAGCCACAGCCGCTCGTAGTCCGCGGCCCCGAGTCCAGGCACACCACCAGCGACACCGTGCCCAGCCGGTCCGCGAGGTGTTCCAGGTAGGCGGACATGTCCGGGCTGCCGGACTCCTCGCCCGTCTCCAGCAGCAGCACGCAGCGCGCGTGCGCACCGCCGTGCGCGCGGATCGCCTCGATCGCCGTGATCGCCGCGTAAGGCGCGTAGCCGTCGTCGACGCTGCCGCGGCCGTAGAGCCTGCCGTCGCGGATCACCGGTGTCCACGGGTCCAGGCCCTCCGACCAGCCACCGACCGGCGGCTGCTTGTCGAGGTGCCCGTAGAGCAGCACGGTGTCCTGCGCATCCGCGTCGCCGGTCGCGGGGATGTCCACCAGCAGCACCGGCGTGCGCTCCGGCAGCCGCACCACTTCGAGGTTCGCACCGGGGATCTCGCGGGCGGTGATCCACTCCCGCACGTGCTCGATGGCGGCGTCGAGCTTCCCTGCCGCCACCCACTCCGCGTCGTAGGCCGGCGAGACCGCCGGGATCCGGACTAGTTCGGAGAGGCTGGACAGGACGGAGTCCTCCCACGCCTGGTCAACGGCTGCACGCACGGCGGAACGATCCATACCGCGATCGTATGCCCGCGCCCTCGACCACCAGGTGAATGGCCCGTTCGCCCGATCCAAGCGGTCAAACGGGCCAACCGCTGCACTGCTCCGCCGGAATCGACGGCCCATTCGCCCCACCGGGCTGAGGGGCGTTCACCTGGTGCGGGTCAGTAGCCGGCGGCGCCGGTCGCGGCGGCGCTCACGGTCACCGCGGTCACCGACGACACGGCCGCCAGCGGACGCCGAGCCGCCTCCCCGAGCCCGTCGCCCCGCCACACCGACTCGAGCATCGCGAGCTCCTCCGCATCGCACCCCAGCGCCGGGCCGATCCCGGCGGAGTGCGCCAGCGCGCACAGCACCGCGCACCTGCCGTCGACGGGCCGCCGCCGCCTCGCCACCTCTCGCACCTCAGCGACCAATGCCTCCCGCACCGGCTCGACGGGGAAGTACAGGTCATCCGGGATGAATCCGAGCAGCTTGCGGCGCTGGTGCCGCAACAACCCCTGCGCCGTCAGCAGCTCGCGGTGCTCGCGGAACCGGCCGATGCGACGCGGCAGCAGACCGGTCAACTCCACCGGCTTGTTCTTCGGACCGGCCTTGCGCACCAGCCGCCCCAGCAGCTCGTCGGCCCAGTCGATGCCGGTGGCGCGCGGATCGAGCACCGTCAGCTTCGTCCGCGCCGCCACCTCCACCCGGTCGCGCAACGCCAGCTCCCCGAGCTCGGCGACCGAGGTGAGCAGGTCCGCCTGCCCCGCGCGGTGCCCGCCGTCCGCCCGGTGCAGCAGCAGGACGAACTCGTCGGGCAGCGTGACCGGAGCCGGGCGGTCCTCGAGAACGCTCATGCGTGCCAGTGTGCCGCTCACTCAGCCGGGGAATGGCGTGTTCTCGCAACTACCGACCATCGCCCGCCCGAAGTATCGGTACCGCGATCTTCCCAAGAGCGTTAGTCGGAACCCCATTGCTTTGATGACCTGCGGTTTTTACCGAATTTTTCGAAGGTTACGGTGCAGTAGGGAAAGAGATCCGCGGCGTTGCCCGCGGGTTTCATCCCTGTGGCAGGGCTCACTGAATCGGCGGTACGCGTGCCAGGATGGCGGGGAGCGATCCAACCCACTCCGGTCGAGCACTCGCGTGGCCACAACCCCGGCCGCCGGACCCCGGCCGGGGTTGCCGGACCCAGTCGTCACAAGCGACCGGCCCGGCGCGACACGAGGAGATCCGCATGTCCCCGGAACACTGGACGCGACCAGCCCATCCAGCAGACAAGCCAGACAACGGCGTCACCTCCGGCCCCCTGCCGCTACTGCAGCGAAACCCACACGGGAGCAGGTGATCGCCGGTTTGCGCGCGACAAGTGAAGGCGGAGCTGACCTCGTTCAGCTCCTCACCCCAGAAGGCGAACGGGTCACGCACCCCGATTTCGACATCGACATCACCGCCGCGCAGCTGCGCGACCTGTACCGGGACATGGTGCTGGTCCGCCGCTTCGACCGGGAGGGCAACGCCCTGCAACGGCAAGGCCAGCTCGGCATCTGGGTACCGCTGCTCGGTCAGGAAGCCGCGCAGATCGGAGCCGGTCGCGCCTTGCGAGCCGGGGACATGGCGTTCCCCAGCTACCGCGAACACGGCGTCGCCTGGTGCCGCGGCCTGGACCCCACCGAGCTGCTCGGCATCTTCCGCGGCACCGACCACGGCAGCTGGGACCCGCTGAGCACCGGTTTCCACCTGTACACGATCGTCATCGGCAACCAGGCGCTCAACGCCGCCGGGTACGCGATGGGCCAGAAGTTCGACGGCAAGGTCGGCGACGACGACGGCGAAGCGACCATGGTGTTCTTCGGCGACGGCGCCACCAGCCAAGGCGACGTGCACGAAGCGATGGTGTGGGGCTCCGTTTACGACGCTCCGCTCGTGCTGTTCTGCCAGAACAACCAGTGGGCCATCTCCGAGCCGCTGGAACGCCAGACCAGGGTGCCGCTGTACCAGCGCGCGGCCGGTTACGGCTTCCCCGGAATCCGCGTGGACGGCAACGACGTGCTCGCCAGCCTCGCCGTGTCCCAGTGGGCACTGGAGGAATGCCGCCACGGCAACGGGCCGGTGCTGATCGAAGCGTTCACCTACCGGATGGACGCGCACACCACCACCGACGACCCCACCCGCTACCGGCTCTCCGACGAGCTGGAGGCGTGGAAGCTCAAGGACCCCATCGAACGCCTCCGGGTCCACCTGGTCCGCGAGCACGCCGCCGAGCAGGACTTCTTCGACGAGGTGCAGGCCGAGTCCGACGAGCTCGCCGCCCGGTTCCGCGATTTCTGCTTCAACATGCCCGAACCCGATCCGTCCCGGATCTTCTCCGAGGTCTACGCCGAACCCAGCCCCGCCGTCACGGCGCAGCGCGACGAACTGCTCGGCTACCTCGACGGTTTCGCCGAACAGCCCGCCGCCGCGCAGGGAGGTGTGCACTGATGGCCGCACCAGCGATGGAACGAGCCGACGTCGCCAACGGCACCGACCCGGCCACGACGCGGAACGTGACGATGGCCAAGAGCCTCAACATGGGCCTGCGCTCCGCGCTCGAAGCGGACCCGAAGGTCCTCGTCATGGGCGAGGACGTGGGCAAGCTCGGCGGTGTCTTCCGCGTCACCGACGGGCTGCAGAAGGACTTCGGCGAGCACCGCGTGCTGGACACGCCGCTGGCCGAGTCCGGCATCATCGGCACCGCCGTGGGACTCGCCATCCGCGGCTACCGGCCGGTGTGCGAGATCCAGTTCGACGGGTTCATCTTCCCCGGCTACGACCAGATCGTCTCGCAGCTGGCGAAGCTGCACTTCCGCAGCCAGGGCAAGGTCAAGATGCCGGTGGTGGTGCGGGTGCCGTTCGGCGGCGGCATCGGCGCCGTCGAGCACCACTCGGAATCACCGGAGTCGCTGTTCGCGCACGTCGGCGGCCTGAAGGTGGTGGCCTGCTCGAACCCGGTGGACGCCTACTGGATGCTGCGCCAGGCCATCGACTGCGACGACCCGGTGCTGTTCTTCGAACCGAAGCGGCGCTACTACGAGAAGGCGGAGCTGGACACCGAGGCGCAGCCGCCGCCGCTGTTCGGCTCGCGCGTGCTGCGCCGGGGCACGGCGGCGACGATCGCGACCTACGGGCCGACGGTGTCGACCTGCCTGGCCGCGGCGAACGCCGCCGCCGAGGAGGGCACCGAGCTGGAGGTCATCGACCTGCGCAGCCTGTCCCCGCTGGACCTGGGGCCGGTGTTCGAGTCGGTGCGCCGCACCGGGCGGCTCGTGCTGGCCAGCGAGGCACCGCCGGAGTCGTCGGTCACCTCGGAGATCACCGCACGGGTTCAGCAGGAGTGCTTCTACTCGCTGGAGGCTCCCGTGCTGCGGGTCACCGGCTTCGACGTGCCGTACCCGCCGACGAAGCTGGAGAAACACTTCCTGCCCGACCTGGATCGAGTGCTCGACGCCGTCGACCGCTCGCTGGCCTTCTGAGGGAGTCTTCGATGCCGCAACTCAAGCACTTCCCGTTGCCCGACGTCGGGGAAGGGCTCACCGAAGCCGAGATCCTCGGCTGGAAGGTGCAGCCCGGTGACACGGTGACGGTCAACCAGGTCTTCGTGGAGATCGAGACGGCGAAGGCGGCGGTGGAACTGCCGTGCGCCTACGCGGGCAAGGTCGTCGAGCTGCTCGCCGAACCGGGGCAGACCGTGGAGGTCGGCACGCCGATCATCTCGATCGACCTGGATCCGGAGGGCACCGCGTCGAACGAGCCCACTCCGGATCCGGCGCCCGCCGAGTCCGACACCAACGGGCACACCGCGACGCTGGTGGGCTACGGGCCGCAGGCGACGAGTTCGAAGCGCCGCCCGCGCAAGGCACCGGCTCCGGCGGCTGGGGCTGCGCAGCAGGCGTTGCAGGGTGCGATGGCGGGTTCGCCCGTCGCGCCACCCGTGCCCGAGCAGGCCACGGCTCCGGCCGCGCCGGTCGCGACCGCACCGGTCGCGCCGTCTTCGACCGCGCAGGCACCGGCCGTACCGGCCCGCGGCACGGTGCCGCCGGCCAAACCTCCGGTGCGCAAGCTCGCCAAGGACCTCGGCGTCGACCTGCACGCCCTCGCCGGGTCGGGCGCGGGCGGGGTGATCACCCGCCAGGACGTCGAAACGGCGTCGGCACCGGCCGCGACGTCGGCCCCGGTCGGCTCGCGAGAGCGCCGGGTTCCGATCAAGGGCGTTCGCAAGGCCACCGCGCAGGCGATGGTGCAGAGCGCGTTCACCGCACCGCACGTCACGGAGTTCCTCACGATCGACGTGACGCCGATGATGGAACTGCGGCAACGGCTCAAATCGCACCCGGAGTTCCAGGGCGTGAAGGTCACCCCGCTGGCGTTCGCCGCGAAAGCCCTGTGCCTGGCGGCCCGCCGAACCCCGGATGTGAACGCCACCTGGGACGAACAGGCGGGCGAGATCGTCTACAAGGACTACGTGCACCTGGGCATCGCGGCGGCGACGCCGCGCGGCCTGGTGGTGCCCAAGGTCCGGGACGCCGACGGCATGTCGCTGCGGGAACTGGCCGCGGCGCTGGAAACGCTGACCAGCACCGCGCGGGAGGGCAAGACCACGCCCGCCGACATGGCAGGCGGCACGATCACGATCACCAACGTGGGCGTGTTCGGCGTAGACACCGGCACCCCGATCCTCAACCCCGGCGAGTCGGCGATCCTCGCGTTCGGCGCGATCCGCGACATGCCGTGGGTGGTGGACGGCCAGGTCGTCCCGCGCAAGGTGTGCCAGCTGGCGTTGAGCTTCGACCACCGCGTGGTCGACGGCCAGCAGGGTTCGCAGTTCCTGGCCGACGTCGGCGCGCTCTTGGCCGACCCGAGCCTGGCGATCACGTACTGATCCGCTGACGACGGCCGGGGTGAACGCGTTGCGCGTTCACCCCGGCCGTTTTTCGCTGTTGTCGTGCGACGCCGCCCCCAGCGCTCGCGCAGTGTCGCCTGACGGACCTGTCCGGCGGGCCGGTCAGTCCTCCTTGCGGCGGCGACCGCCGCGGCCGCCGTTGCTCGCCTTCGCGGCCGTGTTCGCGTTCGACCGGGCGGCGGACGTCGCGGCCGCGCCGCTGCCGTCGGCCTCGGCCGAACCGCCACCGAAGTCGAAGCTGTGCGAGTCGAACTCGTGCACGTCGATGTCCGGCAGACCGCCGAGCTCGTTGTTCAGCTCGCCGAAGATCGGCGTACCTGGATCGGGCTTGTTCACCGCTTCGCCCTCCCGTTTCGTTCTCGAAGCCGTGTTGCTGAGATCAAGCCGGCGCCCGTACGGCGCCGAGCTCGTGGCGCGATCGGCTCTGACAGCCGACGGCCCGGTCGAGCCCACGCGCTCACCGTGCCGATCAAACGCGAACTAGACCGTTCGCCTCGCGCCGACCACCGATATTCATTCCTTCGGGTGAGTCCATGATGCCTCGCCGCACTGGCGAGGGTGCACACCCCTGGAGGTTTCCATCCCACATTCCAACATCAGGGCCGGTCCGGTCATTCCCCGAGTGGCAATCGCCACGCTCCGGCAACCTCGCGCGCTCACGCCCGCGAACCCCTCGTCAACCGGCTCCCACGCCCCAGCAAGCCCAATTCATGTGTTTCACGTCACATCGACTCAACGCCGAGGGGCGCTCAGACATCACTCGAATGTGTGGCCGTGACGGTCACGGTCCCCGTCGGGGGACCGCACGACGACACCTGGGAGATGAGTTCCATGTTCAACGCCAAGCGCACCAAGGTCGCGGCCGTCGCCGGATCCGCCCTGCTCGCCGCGATCGGATTCGCGGGCGCCGCCCAGGCCATGCCCAGCGACCACCCGAACTACGAGGAGTACTGCACGCCGGAGCAGGTCGACGTCACCGTCAGCCCGCTCGACCACGCGATGATGCACGAGGGCGGCGACGTCCGGTTCACCGCGAAGCCCGGCGCGAGCTGCCTGCTCGGCGGCAGCCCCGGCCTCAACTTCCTGGACGTGCAGGGCAACTCGGCCAACATCCCCACCACCCGCCCGAACGGCGAGTCCGAGGAGTTCCGCGTCGACGAGAACCACCCCGTCACGGCCGCGTTCAGCTACCTGGTGACCGACCCGAACACCGGAAACAGCATCCCCGGCGCCACTCCCGGCGCCGTCGAGATCTCGTTCCCCGGCCCGGTCGCTCCCTACACCGTGACCCTCCCGTGGAACGGCGCGACCGTCCCCGGCCCGGTCAACATCACCGACCTGGTCCAAGCCCCCCAGGTCTGAGCAAGAACAAACCCGCCGCACCTGACCTGACGAGGCGCGGCGGGCGTCGCCCGATATCGGGCCTCGTCAGGCGGACACCATGTCGGCCGGCTGGACAGTGACCCTGGTGGCATCGCTCGCCCCGGCAGGTGATCTCAACGTAGAACGACCGTTCCATGCCTGCTCCTGCTCCCGTGGGTCGGCCGGGATCGGCTTCACCGTCTTGAAGCAGGTACTGCACGGCGGAGGGCACTTGGCCTTGCAGTGGTTCTTTCCACGACCGACGTGCCCGCCTTGAGCCTCAAGGCTCTTGAGCGGCTTCTCCCACTCGTCGCTGGGATGCTTCGGCCGTCCTACGGCCCCCAAGACCATCTGCTCGGCACCATGCCCGGCATCCCGGCGTAGCCCGAGTTCCGGACCAGCAGAAGCCCCTGACGCGACAACGGCGTCAGGGGCTTCCGGTCTCCGTGCTGCGGGCTACCGGGTCACCGGATGTGGCGGCCGGAGATGTTGCGGGCGACGACGAGCTGCTGGATCTGCTCGGTGCCCTCGAAGATGTCGTAGATCTTCGCGTCGCGGTGCAGGCGCTCCACGGGGAACTCCCGGGTGTAGCCGTTGCCGCCGAGGATCTGGATGGCGCGCTCGGTCGCCCAGGTCGCGACCCGGCCGGCCTTGAGCTTCGACATCGAGCCCTCACCTGCGGTGAACGGCACGTCGTTGCGGCCCATCCACGCCGCGCGCCACACCAGCAGCCGCGCCGCGTCGATCTCCATGCGCATGTCGGCGAGGGTGAAGGCGATCGACTGGTTGTCGATGATCGGCCGCCCGAAGGTCTCGCGTTCCTTGGCGTACTCCAGGGCGTGCTCGTAGGAGGCGCGGGCGATGCCGAGGGCCTGGGCACCGACGGTGGGGCGGGACAGCTCGAAGGTCTTCATCGCCGCCTGGCCGCCCGCCTTCCCGCCGCCTTCGCGGGCGCGGGCGAGCTTCTCGTCCAGCTTCTCCTTGCCGCCGAGCAGGCAGCTGCCGGGAACCCGCACGTCGTCGAGGAACACGTCGGCGGTGTGCGAGGCGCGGAGCCCGTGCTTCTTGATCTTGCCGGGTGCTTCCAGGCCCTTCGTGCCGGGCGGGATGATGAACGCGGCCTGCCCGCGCGACCCGAGCTCGGCGTCGACGACGGCCTGCACGACGTGCACGTTCGCGATGCCGCCGTTGGTCGCCCACGCCTTCTGGCCGTTGAGCACCCACTCGTCGGTGGCCTCGTCGTAGCGGGCACGGGTGCGCATCGCCGAGACGTCCGAGCCCGCGGCAGGCTCGGAAGAGCAGAACGCGCCGACCTTCGGGTCGGCCTCGTCGCCGTAGCACTGCGGGACCCACTCGGCCATCTGGTCGGGAGTGCCCGCCGCGAAGATGCCCGCCACGGCCAGCGTCGTGCCGAAGATCGCCATGCCGATGCCGCCGTCGCCCCAGAACAGCTCTTCGTTGGCGATCGGCAGCGACAGGCCCGTGTCGTCGGCCCAGAAGGTCGCGATGGTCTCGAAGCCGTACAGGCCGACCTTCGCGGCTTCCTGGATGATCGGCCAGGGAGTCTCCTCCCGCTCGTCCCACTCCGCCGCGGCCGGGCGGATGACCTTCTCAGCGAATCCGTGCACCCAATCGCGCAGATCGACGTGTTCTTCGCTCAGTTCCAGGGAGAAGCTCATCAAATTCCTTCAGTTCGTGGCGGAGTGCGTAACGCGGTGATCACCCCGGCTTCGGCGGGGTGATCGGAGTTTCCAGCGACCCGAGGCCGACACTGTCGGATCTCGGAGCCGGGTGGCGGGAGTTTCGGAATTCGTCGACCGAGCGGAGCAGCGACCGCGCACCGCCACGGTTCCTCGGATCTCACGAGGGCCGTTCCGCCGCTCACCCGCCGAGCAGGCCGGAACGTGTCAGGCCTTGGGGATCTGGAACAGCTTGGTGAGCCCGGCGGCGAACCCGACGTCACCCGCGACCTTCAACTTGCCGGTCATGAACTGCACCGGGGCCGAGGCGTTACCGGAGACGAGCTTGAGGAACTCCACCGGAGTGATCATGATGGTGACGCGCGGATCGTCGTGCTGCGGCTCCTTGTTCACGGTGCAGGTGCCACCGGAGAGCACCGACTCGTAGCGCACGGTGTCCTGCTCGTCGGTGCCGATGCGCCAGCGCACGACGGCCTCGGTGGAGCGGGCCTTGTCCGACTTGTAGTGCTCGCTCATCCGCCGGAACACCTCGTCGAGCACGTGCACGCGCAGTTCCGGGCGTGCCATGACCGCTTCGACCTGCTTCGCGGAGGCGCGGGAGATCAACTTGGCGAACTGCTCGGGCTGCAGATCACTGAGGTCGGCGGCGTCGGTGGAGGCCTGCGCGGACGCCGCTTCGAGCAGCTCGGCGAGCTCTTCCTCGCCGATCTTCTTCGGATCGACGTCGGCGAGAGCGCTGATCGGGTTCGTCTGGGACATGTGACCTCCGTTTACCTACTCACAAGTAAGGCTACGCGCCAGTAGGTTAGGCGGGCAAGGCATGCCGCTGATCGTTCTGCTCTAGCCTTTGCCGCAGATCCGAACCAGCCGTGCAGCGCCGAGGAACCCGATCGGCAGGCCCGCCGACGAGCGCCACGGCTAGGAAACAGGAGGTGGGATGCAGCCCGACCCGGACGATCACGAGGCGCACCCGCGGCCGCGCAGCAGGCGACTACCGCGCTCGGTGCGGGAACGCCAGATCCTCGACGCCGCCGTCGAGGTCTACGCCGAACGCGGCTTCCACCTCGCGTCGATGGACGAGATCTCCGAAGTCGCAGGCATCTCCAAGCCCATGATCTACGCCTACCTCGGCTCGAAGGAAGAGCTGTTCGTGGCGTGCATCCAACGCGAGGCCAACCGGCTCATCGAAGCCATCGGGACCGCCGTGGACCCCGACGTGAGCCCCGACGAACAACTCTGGCGCGGACTGCGGGTGTTCTTCGACTACGTGCAGCGCAACCGCTCCAGCTGGACGCTGGTGCACCGGCAGGCCGCAGCCGGCGGTGAACCGTTCGCCACCGAGTTCGGGCAGTGGCGGGACCGGGCGGTGATCCTGATCGCGACGTTGCTGTCCCGTGCCACCGAATCCGCGGCGCGGCCGATGCAGATCCAGCAGATGGAACCGTTCGCCGCGGCGCTGGTCGGCGCGAGCGAGTCGTTGCTGGACTGGTGGATCGAGCATCCCGAGCACACCGCGGACGGGCTGGCGATGCGGCTGATGAACCTCGCGTGGATGGGCTTCGGCGACCTCGTCGAAGGCCGCGCCTGGACTCCGTCGGACTCGGACGTCACGGCCAACGGCGACTGAGGTCCCGCCGCACCGCGCGGATCACGGTGAAAACGGGAGGGCGGGGGCGTCGCGTCGTCCGTTCCTGACCCCTGACGCGACGATCCCCGCCTCCCTCATCCAGGTCCGCGCTGCGGCGGACCTTTACCCGCCTTCCCGCAGGTTCAGTGCACCCGGCCCAGCAGGTGCGGTTTTCCGGAACGGGAGTGCACGGCGAACGTGGCGCCCACGCGCGGGTCTCCGAGTTCGGTGAACTCCACCTTCGAGGGCAGCAGCAGCGGCTTCACGAAGTCGACGTCCACGGTGTACGACTCCGGCAGCCTGCCTTCCAGCGCGGCCAGCGCCCGCGCCTTCGTCCACATGCCGTGCGCGATGGCGCGCGGGAACCCGAACGCCTTCGCCGTCAGCGCCCGCAGGTGGATCGGGTTGCGGTCCCCGGACACCGCCGCGTAGCGGCGCCCCTGGTCGGCGGGCACCCGCCAGAACGCGGCGGGGGAGCCCGCCTCGATCTCAGCGGCCCGCTCGGCGCGCGGCGCGGAATCGTCGGACTTGCCGCGGCGCAGGTAGGTGCTCGTCTCCGACCACACCACCTCGTCCTCGACGCTGGTCTCGGTGATCACGTCGAGCTGCCTGCCCTTGGGATGCGGGCGCAGGTTCGCCACCCGGACCCGCTGGGTCAGCAGGTCGGTCACCAGCACCGGCCGGTGCACGGTGATGCTGTTCGCCACGTGCACCAGACCGACCAGCGGGAACGGGAATCCGGGATCCGTCATCAACCGCACCGACAGCCCGAACGAGAGCACGTGCGGATAGGTCGCGGGCAGCACGTCGCGCAGCCCGAAACCGCACACCCGGTCGTACTCGGCGAGGTGCGCCTGGTCGATCGCGATGTCGCGCCGGACGTATTCCGTCTCGGGCAGTTCGCCACCGCGTCGGATCGGGCCGGAGACGGCGGCCTTCAGGTACAGCGCGGACAGGTTCGGCGCCGCGTCGACTTCGGTGCTCATCACGCCCCCAACAGGCTCTGGCCGCAGACCCGCACGACGTTGCCGTTGACGCCGGACGAGGCCGGGTTGGCGTACCAGGCGATGGTCTCGGCGACGTCGACCGGCAGCCCGCCCTGCGAGAGGCTGCTCATCCGGCGGCCGGCCTCGCGGATGAACAGCGGCACGGCCGCGGTCATCTTCGTTTCGATGAAGCCGGGAGCGACCGCGTTGATGGTGGCGCCGCGCCGGGCCGCGACCGGGGCCAGTCCCTGCACCAGGCCGATCACGCCCGCCTTGGAGGTCGCGTAGTTGGCCTGGCCCACGTTGCCCGCGATCCCGCTGATCGAGGCGACGCCGATCAGCCTGCCGCCGTCGCGCAGCGGCGAGCCGTCCGCGAGCAGCGCCTCGTTGATGCGTTCCTGCGCGGTGAGGTTCACCGCCAGCACCGAGTCCCAGCGCCCGTCGTCCATCCGGCCGAGCGTCTTGTCCCTGGTGATGCCCGCGTTGTGCACGACGACGTCGAGCCCGTCGTGACGTTCGGCGAAGTGCTCGGCGATGCGCCGCGGCGCGTCGGCGGCGGTGATGTCGAGCTGGAGCGTGGAGCCGCCGATGCGGTTGGCGACCTTCGCGAGGTCGTCGCCCTGTGCCGGGATGTCCAGGCAGACGACGTGCGCGCCGTCGCGGGCGAGGGTCTCGGCGATGGATTCGCCGATGCCGCGGGAGGCGCCGGTGACCAGGGCGACCTTGTTCTTGAGCGGCTTCTCCCGGTCCACCGTCGGCGCCTCGGCGCGGCCCACCCGCACGACCTGCGCGGAGACGAACGCGGACTTCGCCGAGAGCAGGAAGCTCAGCGTGGAGTCCAAGGACTGCTCGGCGCCTTCGGAGGCGTAGACGAGCTGGGCGGTGGCGCCGCGCTTGAGCTCCTTGCCGACGGTGCGCACGAAGCCTTCCAGCGCCCGCTGCGCGACGCGTTCACCGGCATCGGTGGTCTCCTCCGGCGGGGTGCCGAGCACGATCACCCGGCCGCAGGTGCCGACCTGGCGGATCACCGGGCTGAAGAAGGCGCGCAGCTGGTTGAGCTGGTCGCTGGAGGTGATGCCGGTGGCGTCGAAGACCAACGCGGCGTAGCGGGCGTCTTCGGCGGACTCGGTGCGGATCTCGGCGTCGACGGCGCGCAGCGTCGCGGAGATCGCGTCGCCGAGACGCGAACCCGTGGCCGCGCCGGTGAGCACCGGGCCGTTCACCACGGGGTCGCCGGGCCGGTAGCGGCGCAACGGCGTGGGGGTAGGCAGGCCGAGGCGCTTGGCGAACGATCGACCGAACCCGGTCGAGGTGAACTGCTGGTACCGGTCGGACATGCGTACTCCCGTGACGGCGGGTGGTCGGGTGAACTTGGCAGGGTCGGCCCGCTCGCCAGAAGACGCCGGGCGCGCGGGCAGCGGACTCGACGTCTAACCTACCCGCGGGTAGGTTAGAGGGTCCGAGGGGTCGGCACCAGAGCCCCCGCACAATCGGCCCGTCCCGGCCGACCCGCCGCCCAGGCAGAACCGCCGCAGCCAGAACCGCACGGACCACCGGTCCCGTCTCGAAGGAGTCCCGCATGCCCACCACTCGACGCGTCGCGATCGTCGGCGGCAACCGGATCCCCTTCACCCGATCCGGCGGCCCCTACACGCAGGCGTCCAACCAGGACATGCTCACCGCCGCGCTGGACGGGCTGCTCGCCCGCTTCGGCCTGCAGAACCAGATCGTCGGCGAGTTCGTCGCGGGCGCCGTGCTCAAGCACAGCCGCGACTTCAACCTGGCGCGCGAAACCGTGCTCGGCTCCAGCCTGGACCCGCGCACCCCCGCGCACGACGTGCAGATGGCCTGCGCGACCGGCCTGGAAGCGGTCACCTCGGTCGCGAACAAGATCGCGCTCGGGCAGCTCGAATCGGGCATTGCGGGCGGCGTGGACAGCGCCAGCGACGCGCCGATCGCGCTCAACGACGACCTGCGCCGAGTCCTGCTCGCCGCCAACCACGCCAAGACGACCGGCGCCAAGATCAAAGCGTTCACCGGCGTGCGCCCACAGCACGTGGTGCCGGACATCCCGGCGAACTCCGAACCGCGCACCGGCCTGTCGATGGGCGAACACGCCGCCCGCACCGCGCTGGACTGGGAAATCGGCCGCGAAGACCAGGACGAACTCGCCGCCCGCAGCCACCAGCGCCTCGCCGCCGCCTACGACCGCGGCTTCTTCGACGACCTGATCACCCCGTTCCAGGGCCAGACGCGGGACCAGAACCTGCGCGCCGACAGCACCGCCGAGAAGCTCGCCAAGCTCAAGCCGGTGTTCGGCAAAGGCGAGGGCGCGACGATGACCGCGGGCAACTCGACGCCGCTCAGCGACGGCGCCTCCACGGTCCTGCTGGCCAGCGAAGAGTGGGCGAAGGAGCACAAGCTGCCGGTGCTCGCGTACCTGAGCGACATCGTGCCCGCCGCCGTCGACCACGTCAGCGGCGACGAAGGCCTGCTGATGGCACCGGCGTACGCCGTGCCGAAGCTGCTGGAACGGTCCGGCATCGGCCTCGGCGACTTCGACTTCTACGAGATCCACGAGGCCTTCGCCTCGCAGGTCCTGGCGACGCTGAAGTCCTGGCAGGACCCCGAGTTCTGCAAGGACCGGCTCGGTCTCGACGCGCCGCTGGGCGAAATCGACTCGGCGAAGCTGAACGTCAACGGCTCCTCGCTGGCCGCCGGGCACCCGTTCGCCGCCACCGGCGGCCGGATCGTGGCGACCCTGTCGAAGCTGCTCGCCGAACGTGGCTCCGGTCGTGGGCTCATCTCCGTCTGCGCAGCAGGCGGCCAGGGGGTTACGGCGATACTTGAGCGGTGAGCCGGTCGTTTTGCTTGGGGGGTCGGGTAGCGGAACCTCAGTTGGTCTCTCGCTGCGGGATCTTTTTCCCAAGTGGCTCCGCCACGAGGGAAAAAGCTGTCCTCGCGAGAGACCAACTGAGAACCCGCCGGTGAGCGGCTTTTCGACGTGGGCTATGCGCTGACGCGCATACAGGCACGGCCTTCGGCCGCCAGGCAAGCGGGGCTTCGCCCGCCCTTCGCGGACTACGCCGCCAAAAGCACGGCTACGCCGCAAGGCACGGCCTTCGGCCGCGAGGCACGGCCTTCGGCCGCCAGGCAAGCGGGGCTTCGCCCGCCCTTCGCGGGCTTCGCCGCCAAAGCACGGCTTCGCCGTAAAGCAGGATTGCTTGGCGGTTCTTGCTGGGTTTTCGCCGTCGGATGGGCATGGCTTTGTCCGCAGACATGACGCTTGCCTCGTGTCGTGCTGGATGTGGTGGGGGGTGAACGGGCCGGGGGTTCAGGTCGCCGGGCCGTTCTGCTGCTCGGGATGCTCCTATAGATGTCAAGCCGCTGGAGTGAGGTCGTTTTGCCTGGTTGATCTGGTGGGTGTGCTGGTCAGGGTGCGGTGGATTTCGCGGGCGACGAATCGTTTGAGGCAGCGCATAATGTCCTTTTTGGATAGTCCTTCTTTGGTGCGGCGTTCGACGTAGGTGCGGGTGCGTTCGTCGTAGCGCATGCGGACCAGGACGATGGTGTGCAGGGCGTTGTTCGCGGCCCGGTCGCCGCCGCGGTTGAGGCGGTGGCGGTGGGTGCGACCGGAGGATGCCGGGATTGGTGCGACGCCGGTCAGGTGCGCGAACGAGGCTTCGGAGCGTAGTCGTTCGGGGTTGTCCCCGGCTGTGGTCAGGAGCTGGCCGGCGGTGTCAGGGCCGACGCCGAATAGTTCCAGCAGCTGGGGTGCGGCCTGCCGGGTGAGGGGGCTGAGTTCGGCGTCGAGTTCGGTGATCTCGATGTCCATTGCTTGGTGGCGCCGCGCCAGGCGTCGTAGTGCCGCCCGGGTCGCCGCCAGCGGGTGTCCGAGGTCGTCGCCGGGCCGTAGCCGGGCCAGGGTGCGCAGCAGCGTGGCCCGGTCCAGTCCCGCGACCTGTGCGCGCAGCATCGCGGGTGCCGACACCAGCAGGCCGCGGATTTGGTTCATCGCCTGGGTGCGGGCCTTGACGGCACTGCGGCGTGCGACTCGTAACACGCGCACCGACTCGATCACGCCGTCCCGGCTTTTCGGGGTGCCTGTCGCGCGCCCGGAGAGCACGGCGGTGGCGGCGGCGTAGGCGTCGATCGGATCGGATTTGCCTTGCATCCGGCGGATCTTGCGGTCCGGGCGGTCGACATCGGTGACCGCGACCCCGGCCGCCGCGAGAACCCGGGCCAGCTCGGCTCCGTAGGCGCCGGTTCCCTCGACGCCGACCGTGACCAAGGTGCCGTGACCACGCATCCAGTGCAGCAGGTCGCGGTAGCCGTGGACTGTGGCGGGAAATTCCCGGTCAGCCAGGTGCCGGCCGACGGAGTCGATCACGGCCGCGTGGTGGGTCAAGCCGTGGGTGTCGACTCCGCCGGTGATTTTCGGGCCATCATGGGTCATGCTGGTCATGTCCGTCCTTGCGTGTCCGTTCCGAGGGCGGCACGCGCCGGTCGGGCGGGTGGACAAGACAGTGACGGGGCTTCTGGCCAAGCTCCTATGAAGTCACAAACACCCGTCCGGCCGCGTGCATGGTGGCACCCGGCGGGCCGACAAATCCCAAACCAGACAGTCGAAACGTCAGTCAGTCGAAGGGTCAGACCCACCGGAAACGTCACCACGAACATCATCACTGTCAGTCGTCGATGCAGGTGACCGGGACGCGGTGGACGAGGTTGTTGGCGAAGCCGCCTCGGTTCCAGGGCTCCGATACGGGCTGCACGTGGCCTTCCGCGTCGGTGGCCCGGGCGGTGAGCAGGTGTTCGCCGGGCTCCGCCCGCCAGTTCGCGCGCCAGCCGCGCCACGCCCAGCGCGGTCCCGGCTCGTCCAATTCGGCGTCCGCCCAGGTGGTGCCGTCGTCGGTGCTGAACTCGACACGGGTGATCGGCGCGTGGCCGGACCAGGCTCGGCCGGTGACCGTCAACGGACCTGGACGTACGACCCGGTCGCGGGACATGAAGTCGGGGAATCCCGGCGGCAAGATCAGCGAGCGCGGCTCGATGCGGGTGGCGGGTTCGCCCGGGTCGTCCGCGGACTGCTTGAGGCGGTAGGCCACCGCGTTCTGGAAACCCGTGAACGGCTCGTCGACCAGCTTGATCTCGCGCAGCCACTTCACGTGCGCCATGCCGTACCAACCGGGGACCACCAGTCGCACCGGATGCCCGTGCTGCGGCGGCAGCGGTTGACCGTTCATCTCGTAGGCCAGCAGCACATCGTCGCGCAGCGCCTCCTCCCACGGCAGGCCGCGCTGGTAGTCCTGCTCCACGCCGCGTTCCACGCCGTGATCGGCTCCGGTGAACACGACTTCGACCGCCGAGTCGGCCACGCCCGCCGCTTCCAGCACGTGGCGCAGCGGTACTCCGGTCCAGTCGGCGGTGCCGACCGCCTCCACCAGCCACGGCTGGCTCACCGGACGCGGATGCAGCCTGGCCCGGCCGTTGCCCGCGCATTCCATGGTCACCCGCACCGTGCGCGACGGCAGAGACCGCAGCTCGTGAACTCCCGCGCGCCCCCGACCTCACCGGTGATCGCCAACCGCCAGCTCGCCGCGTCCAACGCGGGCATGTCGTAGTGCGTGAGCAGGTAGTGCAGCCCGATCGGCGTGACGTCGTAGCGCAGCGCCTCCAGCGGGATTCCGTGGTTGCGCGCGGCCAGCGCCAACTCCGCCGTGCTGATCCCCTCACCGGGCTCTGCGATCCGGGACGGGAGGCTCACTTCGCGCAACTGTGCATCCATGTCCGCCAGCATGCTGGCGGGCGGGGCCGCCGGAAACCGCCGTCCACATCGCAGGCCCCGCTGGGGCCGGCGGCCGCTCCGCCGAACGAGTGGACTCCCGCCTCGTTCAGAAGATTCGCCGACCGTCGAGCATGACCGTATGCGCTGGTCAACAAGCCAGAATCGCTATACCGAGCGGTCTCGTTTCACCTACAAAGCTGTGACTTGAGCCACCTTGAGGCCCTTGTGTAACAACGCCGGGGGTCCCGCCGATATGCATGGTGACCCCGCGGTGCTGTCGGACCCCCGACCTGGCAGCACCGCGGGGCCTTCCAATTTCCGGGGTCGATCACCGGCGAAACCGGCCACGCACCGAGATCAAGCGTCGCGCACCCCGATTTGTTCCCGCCCTCGGCGAGCCGCCCCCACGATCGCCTCGACCGGCGTCAGGCTCGATCCGCGGCCGCCAGGAACTCGACCATCCGGTCGTTGACCAGTTCGGGGCGCTCCATCGGGAAGTTGTGGCCGACACCGGGCAGCACGTTTACCTCAGCCGACGGCAGCAACGCGCGCAGCCTGGCCTGGACGACGTCCGAATGGTGCACCGTGCTCCGTTCGGCCAGCAGAACGAGCAACGGCGCGGTGATGCTCCGGAGCTGCTCATCACCGAGCACGCCCGCCTTCGGCAGCCTGATCTTGAAGTCCCGCGCGGAAGCCGAGGTCAGACGCAGGATGTCGCGGTCGGTCGGAACGGTCTCGGAGGACGACCGCGCGGCGAGCCACCGCGGACCCGCCAGCAGAATCAGGTCCTGGAACACCCCGACCAGGTAGCGCGTTCGTGCCTGGCTGAGCCCGACCGAGTCGAGCAACGTCAACGTGGCCGCACGATCCGGGAACCGCACCACGTAGTTGGCGGCCATCCAGCCGCCGTGCGAAACGCCGATCACGTGGGCTCGTTCAAGGCCCAGCTCGGTGAGCACGTCCTCGATCCACGCGGCCTCGTCCGCGAAATCCCGGATCGGCTTCTGCTGCACGCTGCGGCCTTGCTCGCCGAGCATGTCGACGGCGAAGACCGCGCGGTGCGCGGCCAACGCGGCGACGTTCGGATGCCACGCCGCCGAGGTCACCGCCAGACCGTGCAGCAGCACGACCGGCGGGCCGGGACCGTCTCCGGACCGGTGGACGTGCACGGTGCCGAACCGGGTGCGGACGTCCAGCTCCTCGCGGGCGACCGGCCACTTCCGGAACGCCACCTCGTAGCGCCGCAGAAACCGCTGCCGCGCGGCTTCGTCCCGAAACCCACTGACCGGTTCACTCGACACCATCGGCACCCCCAGGTCCGATATGCGCTGATCTACCGATTAGAGCACCGCGGCGAAGTCCGATGGGGCCGGATCAACGAGGTGGAGATGCCGGCTTCGGCGGTTCTCGTGCTCATCGGCGGCGTGCTCCCCGGAGGACGAGCGCCACGGTCCGACGACTGCCCCGACCGGCGAGACACGCCGCGGGAGTCTCCGTCCCCTGCGGAACACCCTCCGCCCCGGTGTTGTTGATCGTGACCGTGATCGCCGAAAAGCAGAAGTGCCGAACCCAGGAGCCGAGCGGCCGGCACCGTGCCGACGAGAAGACAGCGGGGGAGTTGCACTGATGCGCGTCCATCACCTGAACTGCGCGACGATGCGCCCGCTCGGAGGACGGCTGATCGACGGGGCCGACGGGGTGCTGCGCTCCGCCGAGATGGTCTGCCACTGCCTGCTCATCGAGACCGAGCAAGGCCTGGTGCTCGTCGACACCGGATTCGGCACGTCCGATGTGCAGGATCCGCGGTCCTCGCTGCCGTGGGCTTTCCGGCGCCTCATGCGACCGGTCCTCGATCCGGAGGAAACCGCGTTGCGGCAGGTCCGCCGTCTTGGCCACGACCCCGCCGACGTTCGGCACATCGTGCTCACGCACCTCGACATCGACCATGCGGGTGGACTGCCCGACTTCCCGCACGCGCAAGTGCACGTCTTCGGACCGGAACTGCGCGCGGCGACCGGGCCGAGCGCCCCGTGGAGGTACCGGCCGGGGCACTGGGCGCACGAACCCGACTGGATCGGGTACCAGGACCTTTCCGGGGAGCGCTGGTTCGGGTTCGATGCCGTCCGAGCTCTCCGCGACCTGCCCGAGAGCATCCTGCTGGTCCCCTTGCCCGGCCACACCACCGGCCACGCCGGAGTCGCGGTGGACACCGGCGCCGGCTGGCTGCTGCACGCGGGTGACGCTTACTTCTTCAACGGGGAGATGGCGCCGTCCCCGCACTGCACACCGGCACTGCGCGCGTTCCAGCGACACGTGGACACGGCCCGCGCACTGCGCGAGCACAACCAGCGACGCCTGCGGGAGCTCGGGCTCGACCACCCGGGGGAGATCGACATCATCTGCGCGCACGACCCGGTCGAACTGCGCAGTCACAAATCCGCCCGAGCCGACGGGAACACCGCGTAGTCACCAGCGGACATCCGCACCAGGACTGGACGCAGGCTCTGGTGGTCACCGGCCTTCAGAACAGCCGGGTGACCAGATCCGCGATCCGGGGCACGTCCAGCCCGAGTTTGATCACCTCGAGCGCGGGAGCAAGCCGCTCCCACGATTTGCGGACTCGCTTCGGCTCAGGCGCCGGCTCGGCGAGCTCCTCGGACAGCTGCTCCGCCCGATCGTGAGCGACAGCGCGGCGCGCGTCCGCCGGCTCCTCGTCGCTGAGCTCATCGATCAACTCCTGGACCAGTCCCCGCAGATCGTCCAGCTCAGGGGATCCCTCGTTGACCGAGCCGGTGCTGACCTCGTTGCCCTGCCCGACGACGGTCACCCCGGAGAAGGTGCCGCCAGTGACCTTGGCCGACTGCTGAGGTGGGGTGTCTTCCGCTGCCACGATTACTCCCTTTCTCCGCCCAGGCCGCCGGTGCTGGCCTGGTTTCCCTGCCCGACGACGTTGACCCCGCTGAAGGTTCCTCCGTTGATCACCGTCGAGTGCGTGATGGTCGAGGACTGCGATGTGAACTCGTCCGTCTTCAACCCGTGTTCGGTCAGGGTTCGGCCGACCGCCGCCAGCGTGCGGCGCTCCAGGAGTTTGACGTAACGCACGCTGTCCTCATCGTGGAAGTACGTAGTGCCTGCGTCGTCGGCCGCGAGCTCGCGGATGCCGCGGCGAGCGCCGTACCTGCCTGGCAGGTCGTAGTAACCGCCGCCCATCGGCTTGCGGCCGTCGCGGGCGGCCCGCCACAGCCGCAGGACGCGGCGCCCGAGGCTCGCCGGAACCAGGACCGCGTCGACGAAACCCCGCATGACCGCGTAGTCGGCGCGCAGGAGCTTCAGCTGCTCGTAGCGGTACTCCGGCCGGATCGGGTTGAGCACGTACGCCTTCCACTCCAGGTAGAGCATCTTGTCGTCGCAGGCAACGTGCAGGAACGTCGACACGACCAGCTCTTTGCTCCACCCCTCCACCCGGAAGCAGAGGTACGGCCGGACCCATTCCGGCGAGTTCTGCACGATTTCGGCGATCACCGCCGGGTCCAGCGCACTGTTCGGCGGTGCCCCCGGGTCCGGCAGGATCGCCCGCCCGATCGGGTCGCCGGCCTGCCGAAGTAGCGCGACGGCCGAGGTGACCACTTCCTGGCTCTCCTGCAAATCCCGCAGCCTGCCACCGGGAGACAGCTCGGCAGATCCCCGCAGCGCCAGCACCCCCGCACGGACACCGGCATGCACGTCGGCTCGGCTGAGGGTGACTTCGGCATCGTCAACGGCGCGAAGTGGAACAGCGATGGACCACGCGTGCACCCGCTCACCCGCACCCACGAACGGGTCGTACCCGTCGTGCACCAACGTGTTCGAGGTTGCCGCGGCGCGGGCGATGTGGTGCAGCCGCTCGGTGTACCAGGCGCCGACCGGCGAGGGCGGCAGGTGCTGTCCGCCGTTCCAGTAGCGACTCGGTTCGAACCGCGTGGTCAGCGCGAGGTGCACGCGCACCCGATCCACCAGCAGCACCGCCAGCAGACCGAGCGAAGCGAGCAGGCCGATCAGGAACATCGGGGCACCGCTGCCGCCCGATGTCTCCCCGGAGTCGTAGTAATCGTAGTAGTCGTAGTAGTCGGAACCGCCCAATCCGGCTGCGCTCCAGAGTGCGTCGGAGTCCCCGAACGCAAGCCCGCCGAGCAGGGCCAGCGACGATCCCACGATCGATCCGAGGTATGCGCCGAAGAGGATCAGCATCCATCCCGCACCGGAGATCCGCTTCCGCCCTCGCCTAGTCGAAATCCGGCGAACGAGAGAGTGCACGAACACCCCCGAACCCACGGCCAGCAGCCACGGCACGGCCAGCCACCACCACGTGACGAGCACTACCAGGAACAGGCCGACGACGAGGGAATCTCGCACCACCCGGCGCCTTCGCGTCGCGAGCGCCTCCGACAGCACGGCCACCGGGTTGAGCCCTGGCGAAGGAGGGACGGCCCGCCGCGGTTCGGCCAAGAACTCTTCGACGAGCTCATCCGCGAAGTCGTCGTGCGCGTGTGCGGCCGCGGAGAGGTGCCGCGTCGCGTCATCGTCGACGAGCCGAGGATCTTGACTGATGTTGCGGGAGTGGTCGACTGTCACTGCTGTCCTTCTCGGCTGCGGGCGAAGCCCCGATGCGGATTCGCGCCCCTGGTTTGGGAGGAACCGCAGCTTCCTCAAGAGCCGGACTGCGAAGGGCCGGATCGGTCCAGTTTCACCCGAACAGATCAGCATCCGAGTCGCTTCCAGGACGTGGGTGCACGTGTGGAGCTCTTCTCCGAATTCGACCGCAACTTCGGGATGCCCACCCCGATCTGGTCAACGGTCGGCTGGTCGACTTTCCCTCGGCCGCGAACCAACACGACTGATCCGGTCCCACCAGGGGTTCCCGCGATGTGGACGTCGGAACAAGGGGTCGGCCGGGTGTTGTTGACTCCGCATGTGAGTAACTTGTCCCGCACCCGTGTCCGCGCTCCCGAGTTCGTCGGGCGGCAGTGGTTGAACACCGGTGGCAAGGAGATCCTGCTCGCCGACCTGCGCGGGAAGATCGTGCTGCTGGACTTCTGGACGTTCTGCTGCATCAACTGCCTGCACGTGATCGACGAACTGCGGCCGCTGGAGCAGGAGTTCGCCGAGGAGCTCGTCACGGTCGGCGTGCACTCCCCGAAGTTCGAGCACGAAGCCGACCCGGACGCGCTGATCGCCGCGGTCGAGCGCTATTCCGTGCACCACCCGGTGCTCGACGACCCGGAGCTGGCGACCTGGCAGAACTACGCCGTGAAGGCGTGGCCGACGCTTGCCGTGGTGGACCCCGAGGGCTACCTCGTGCACGTCGCAGCAGGTGAGGGCCACGTGGAGGCGTTGCGCGCGGTCATCAGCGAGCTCGTCGCCGAGCACGAGGCGAAGGGCACCCTGCACCGCGGCGACGGCCCGTACGTGCCTCCGGAGCCCGCGGCCACGACGCTGCGCTTCCCCGCGAAGATCGCGGCCGGGCCGGGAACGATCCTGGTGTCGGACTCCGCGAACCACTCGCTGGTCGAGTTCGCCCAGGACGGAGAGACGGTGCTGCGGCGCATCGGCAGCGGCGCGCGGGGCAGCGCGGACGGCGGACCCGACGAGGCCTCGTTCGCCGAACCCGCCGGGATCGCCGTGCTGCCCGAGCGGATCGCCGCGGAAGCGGGCTACGACCTCGTCATCGCCGACACCGTGAACCACCTGCTGCGCGGAGTGCGGCTCGCCGACGGACAGGTGACGACGGTCGCGGGCACCGGGCAGCAGTGGCGCGACGGCACCGATGGGGGATCCGCGCTGGACACGCCGCTCACCAGCCCTTGGGACGTGACCTGGTGGGAACCGGCGGGCGGCGTCGTCATCGCCATGGCGGGCAACCACACCCTCGGCCTGTTCGACCCGCTCGCCGGACGGGTGCGCCGATTCGCGGGCACCACCGTCGAAGGCCTGCGCGACGGGGACGCCGCCGAGGCGTTCTTCGCCCAGCCCTCCGGTTTGGCCGACGGCGGCGATCGGCTGTGGCTCGCGGACTCCGAAACCTCCGCGCTGCGGTGGGTCGAAGCCGCCGGGGACGGTTTCGAGGTGCGCACGGCCGTCGGCGCCGGACTGTTCGACTTCGGGCACGCCGACGGACCCGCCGAGCGGGCGCTGCTGCAGCACCCGCTCGGAGTAGCGGTGTTGCCGGATGGCTCCATCGCCGTCTGCGACACCTACAACGGAGCCCTCCGACGTTACGATCCGGCATCGAACGAACTCGCCACGCTGGCCGGTCACCTGGCCGAACCGTCCGGCGCGGCGGTGATCGACGGCGAGCTCGTGGTGGTGTCCTCCGCCGCGCACCGGCTGGAGCGGCCGGTGCCTCCCGGCGTGTCCGCGAAACTAGTCGAAGGCGCATCGCAGCAGGTCACGCGACCGGCGACCGAGATCGGCGGCGGCGAGCTGGAGCTCGCCGTGGTGTTCACACCCCCGCCCGGCGGCAAGCTGGACGACCGCTACGGGCCGTCCACCCGGCTGGAGATCACCGCGTCCCCGGCGGAACTGCTGGTCGAGGGCGCGGGCACCGGAACGGACCTGAGCAGGCGGCTGGTGCTCGCCGACGGCATCGAGCACGGCGTGCTGCACGTCGTCGCGCAGGCCGCCAGCTGCACCGACGACCCCGCCGTCGAACACCCCACCTGCAACCTGACCAGGCAGGACTGGGGTGTTCCAGTGCGGATCACGGCGGGCGGGACGCACCGGCTGCCGCTCGTCATGGGCGGCATGGACACCGGAGCGTGAGCCGCCCCCTGCGCGGTAGGGCCGTCCGGGCGGGCACGTAAACTTTTCGGGTGACCGATGCCAAGCTTGAGATCCAGATGCTGCATGACCGGGTCATGGTGCGGGTCTCTGCGGAATCCGGAGAACGTCGCAGCAGCGGCGGCATCGTGATTCCGGCGACCGCCCAGATGGCCAAGCGGCTGCTCTGGGGCGAGGTTTTCGGGGTGGGCAGCCACGTGCGCGCCGTCAAGGTAGGCGACCAGGTGCTGTTCAATCCCGAGGAGCAGTTCGAGGTCGAAGTGCAGGGCCAGCCCTACCTGGTGATGCGTGAGCGGGATCTGCACGCCGTGGCCAGCGAACAGATCGAGCAGGGCACCGGCCTCTACCTGTGACCCACCGCGAGGTGCGGTCGGCGCGACCAGTGCCGAACCGCAGTCCGGGGTGACGCGGGCACGGCGTCCTTGACGGACCGGCCCGGCGCCTGTTCGCTGATGTACCCCACCGCACGACCAGACCGATGAAGGGGAAGCGGTGCCGGAAAACTACGACGTCTCATCCGGGGACGATCCGAACCGGAAGCCGACGGGCGACGACCCGACCGGCGAAGCGGACCGTCCCACCTCGTCCGGGGAATCCGCCGCGGCGTCGGCAACGTCCGGGGAGTCGGCAACGTCCGCGGCCGACGCGACCCGGCCGAGCACCCCGGCGCCCTCGACCGGCGCGTCCCAGGACTCCCCGGCGGAGCGGACCACCCAGATCTCGGCGGAGCAGCTCGCCGCAGGTACGGGAACCGCGGCGAAGACCGACTCGGCCGCGAGCAAGGACTCCGAGCCGGACCTGGCCGAACGCGAGACCCGCCCGGCGATGTCGACGCAGCCGCCCGCCGCGGACGGCACGCAGCGCATCGAGCCGCCGGAAGCCGAGGCCGA
This sequence comes from Saccharopolyspora gloriosae, assembly GCF_022828475.1. Taxonomy (GTDB): domain Bacteria; phylum Actinomycetota; class Actinomycetes; order Mycobacteriales; family Pseudonocardiaceae; genus Saccharopolyspora_C; species Saccharopolyspora_C gloriosae_A. Next base: position 6,786,420 of record NZ_CP059557.1, read on the forward strand.
GCGCACCCAGTCGATCCCGAAGGTGCCCGCGGACGAAGGCCACTACGCCTCGCCCACGGACTTCCTCGGCGCCCCCGGATTTCCCGGGTCGGCCACCGACCGGGTCGAGCAGCCGCCCGCGGACCAGACTCCGACGACGCAGGCCGTCGCGGGCTCGTTCGCGCAGCTCCCCGCTGAGCAGACCCAGTACTCGGGCCGGCAAGGCCCGTATTCGAACCAGCAAGCCCAGTTCCCCACTGAGCAGACGCAGTTCCCGACCGTGCAGACCGGCTTCCCCGAGGCCGACGCCGAACGCACCCAGAACATCCCGAAGGTGCCCGCCGAGCCGTCGCCGTGGGCGACCGGTTTCGCCGGCGGCATCGGCGGCGGATTCGCCGAGGACCCGCCGGAGCAGACCAACGCCCAGCGCAACCGGCGCGGACTGATCCGCGGCGGCATCGCCGCCGGGATCGCGGTCGGTTTGTTGACGCTGCTCTACGTCGGTGACCTGGTGTTCAGCAGCGGCACCGTGCCGCGCGGCACCACCGTCGCCGACGTGCAGGTCGGCGGGCTCACCGAGGCCGCCGCGCAACGCAAGCTGCGCGAGGAACTCGGACCGAACCTGCAGGAGCCGGTGCAGCTGAAGGCGGGCGACGCGACGGCCACCATCTCCCCGGAGCAGTCCGGGCTGACGATGGACTGGCCCGCCACCATCGAGCAGGCCGGTGAGCAGCCGCTGAACCCGTTCACCCGAATCGCCTCGCTGTTCACCGACCGCGAGATCTACCCCGTCAGCCACGGCGACGAGCAGCAGGTCATGGCCGCGGTGGAGCAGGTCAAGCCGAAGCTGGAACGGGCCGCTTCGGAAGGCACCATCAAGTTCGAGGGCACCAAGCCCGTCGCCGTGGAACCGGTCACCGGCCGCGCCGTGGACGTGAGCGTGGCCGCCGACCAGGTGATGGCCGACTGGGCCAAGGGCGGACCGGTCCAGGTCCCGTTCAACGAGCAGGCCGTGAACACCACCTCCGACGGCGTGCACCAGGCGCTGCGCAACGTGGCGCAGCCCGCGGTGTCCGGCCCCGTGAGCGTCAAGGGCGAAGGCCACGACGCGGCGCTCGCACCGGAGACCATCGCCGCCGCGCTGCGGTTCGAACCGGACGGCAAGGGCGGCCTGCGCTCCCACCTCGACGCGCCGACCCTCGTCGGCGGCCTCGAGCCGCAACTGCGGGACACCATGAAGCCCGCGAAGGACGCCGAGATCGTCCTCGAAGGCGGCGGTCCCGTGGTGCGGCCCTCGCTGGACGGCCGCGGCGTGAACTGGGACAAGAGCTTCGAGAAGCTCGACGAGGTCGTCAAGCAGAAGCAGAACCGCACCCTGCAGGCGGTCTACGAGCAGCAGCCTCCCGCGTTCAACACCGACCACGCCAACGGGCTCGGGATCCGGGAAGTCATCAGCGAGTTCAAGACCGAGGGCTTCGAAACGGCCTCCGGCGTGAACATCAAGCGGACCGCCGAACAGGTCAACGGCGCGGTCGTCAAACCCGGTGACACGTTCAGCCTCAACGGGCACACCGGGCCGCGCGGCACCGCCCAGGGCTACGTGGAGTCCGGGATCATCGAGGACGGCCGCCCGGCGAAGGCCGTCGGCGGCGGCATCTCGCAGTTCGCGACCACGCTGTACAACGCCTCGTACTTCGCGGGCGTCAAGGACGTGGAGCACAAGGAGCACAGCTACTACATCAGCCGCTACCCGGCAGGGCGCGAGGCGACGGTGTTCCAGAACCCCGACGGCAGCAGCGTCATCGACGTGAAGTTCAAGAACACCCTCGCCAGCGGTGTCATGATCACCACGGAGTGGACGCCGTCGTCGATCACGGTGAAGTTCTGGGGCACGAAGCAGTACGACGTCGGTTCGAAGACGGGTCCGCGCACCGCGGAGAAGCCGCCGCACGAGAAGGTCGTGCCGCCGGGCGAGCCGTGCAGCCCGAGCAAGGGCACCGGTGGGTTCACGGTCACCGACACCCGGACCTTGAAGGACGTCAAGACCGGCAAGGTCACCACCGAGAGCCCGAGCAAGACGGTCTACAACCCGCAGCCGATCATCCACTGCGGGCCTCCGCCGGCTCCTCGCTGACCGACCACCGAAAAGGCCCCTCCCGAACCGGGAGGGGCCTTTTCGCATCCTCAGGTGAATGTCTCCTCAGATCGGTAAGAGCGGTGAACTGGTCCCCGGTGGTTGGACTGGAAAGTCAGTTCCAGCTACCGGGGAGTGGTTCGTGTATCCGCATAGTTCGTTGTCGCGGGAGCAGCGTGAGGCCGCTGTGGTGTTGTTCGGGGCTGGTCATGGGGCGGTGTCGGCTGCGGCCCGGTTGGAGGTGTCGGCTTCGGCGGTGAGAACGTTGCGGGATCGATGGTTGTTGCGCGGCCCGGGAGCGTTGATCATGAAACCGACCAAACGGTCCTACTCGTTCGAGTTCAAACTCGACGTGGTGCTGCGGTTCGTGGCCGGGCAGGCCACGGCGGCCGAGCTGGCCGCCGAGCATGACCTGTCGTCACCGAAGCAGGTGAAAAATTGGGCGCGCCAATATCGGCGTGACGGCGAGGATGCGTTGCGCCCCAAGCGGGAAGGCCGCCCACCCCGCGAACCACAACCACCACCGGACGGCGAGACGGCCGAACTGGAACGGTTGCGGACGGAGAATCTGCGGTTGTCCGCGGAGAACGCCTACCTAAAAAAACTGCGGGCCTTGAAGGAACAGGGGCGAGGGTAAAAACCCAGGTCATCGTCACCCTCAAGGCGCACTATCCGCTTGCGGTACTGCTGGAGGTCGCGGGCCTGGCCCGGTCGACGTTCTTCTATCACCAGGCCCGGCTCGACCGGCCGGACCCGCACGCCCGGCTGAAACAGGCCGTGACCGACGTGTTCCAGCAGGCCCACGGCCGTTACGGGCACCGCCGCGTCCACGCCATGCTGCACCGCCACGGCCTGAGACCGGCGAAAAAGACCGTCCTGCACATCATGCGCACCCTCGGCCTGGCCTGCACAGTCCGCCGCCGACGCCGCTACTCATCCTGGAAGGGCGAGGCCGGCACCACCGCCGGCAACGTCCTGGACCGCGACTTCACCGCCCCGGCACCGAACACCAAATGGGTCACCGACATCACCGAACTCCGTGTCGGCACAAGCAAAATCTATCTCTCACCGATCATCGACCTGTTCGACCGCTCCGTCGTGTCCTACTCCTGGAGCACCCGACCCGACACCCACCTGACCAACTCATCACTGACCAAAGCCATCGCCACCCTCAACACCGGCCACACCCCACTCGTGCACACCGACCAAGGCTTCCACTACCGACACACCTCCTGGCGCCAACTGCTACACGAGGCAAACCTGACACCCTCCATGTCCCGGAAAGCGACCTGCCTCGACAACGCCGTCGCCGAAAACTTCTTCAGCCACCTCAAAGAAGAACTCTTCCACCACCACAACTACAACACCCCCGACGAGTTCACCACCGCCCTCGAGAACTACCTCGACTGGTACAACACCACCCGCATCTCCACCACACTGAAGAACCTCACCCCCACCGAATACCGAGCCCAGGCCCTCACCACCTAGCCTTCACTCACCCAGTCCAACAAACAGGGACCACTTCACGGTCGAATGAGCCACTCACCCCGCCAGCCCCCTCAGGTGACATTCAACCGAGGGACGGTGGAGTGGGCCATCACTCCACCGTCCCTGCCAGGTGAACGTCGCCGGTGGGGGTGTCCACCTGAGTTGGCGGGGCAGTGGGTCGGCGAGCGCGTGGCCCGCAGCGAAACGTGGGCGCTCACCCCGGTGGAGTGAGCGCCCACGTTCAGTCGTGCCGCGGTGCCCTTGCGGCACCACGAGTCCGGATCAGAACACCGACTCGTCCAGCTCCATGATCGCGTTGTCGGCGTTCTCCACGACCTTGCGGCGGGAGGACAGCTCCGGCAGCACGTTCTTCGCGAAGAACCGCACCACCGCGACCTTGCCCTGGTAGAAGGACTGGTCCTTGGCCGAGGCGCCCGCGTCCAGCGCGGCCAGCGCCACCTCCGCCTGGCGCAGCAGCAGCCAGCCGATGAGCAGGTCACCCATGCTCATCAGGACCGTGACGGCGTGCTGGCCGACCTTGTAGATGTTGTTCACGTCCTCCTGCGCGGAGGTCAGGAAACCGAACACCGCGCCGAGCGTGCCCTGCGCGTCCTCCAGCGCCTGCGCGACCAGCGCCCGCTCTTCCTTGAGCCGGTCGTCGGCGCCTTCGGCGTCCAGCGACTTCTGCACCTCGGCGGCGATGTGCCCGAGGGCCGCGCCGTTGTTGCGCACGATCTTGCGGAAGAAGAAGTCCTGCGCCTGGATCGCCGTGGTGCCCTCGTACAGGCTGTCGATCTTGGCGTCGCGGATGTACTGCTCGATCGGGTAGTCCTGCAGGTAGCCGGAGCCGCCGAGGGTCTGCAGCGACAGCGTCAGGTTCTCGTACGCCCGCTCCGAGCCCACGCCCTTGACGATCGGCAGCAGCAGGTCGTTGACCTGCTCGGCCAGCGCGACGTCCTCGCCGGTGGCCTTGCCCTGGGCGATCTGGTCCTGGTAGGTCGCGGTGTACAGGTACACGGCGCGCAGGCCCTCCGCGTACGCCTTCTGCAGCATCAGGGTGCGGCGCACGTCGGGGTGGTTGGTGATCGTGACGCGCGGGGCGGTCTTGTCGGTGGCCCTGGTGAGGTCCGCGCCCTGCACGCGCTCCTTGGCGTACTCCAGCGCGTTGAGGTAGCCGGTGGACAGCGTCGCGATGGCCTTGGTGCCGACCATCATCCGGGCGTACTCGATGACCTGGAACATCTGCGCGATGCCGTCGTGCACCTCGCCGAGCAGCCAGCCCTGTGCGGGGATGTCGTGCTGGCCGAAGGTCAGCTCGCAGGTGGCGGAGGCGTTGAGGCCCATCTTGTGCTCGACGTTGGTGACGAAGGCGCCGTTGCGCTCGCCCGGCTCACCGGTCTTGCCGTCGAAGTGGAACTTCGGCACCAGGAACAGGCTCAGGCCCTTGGTGCCGGGCTTGCTCTCCACGCCGTCGCCCTCGGGGCGGGCCAGCACCAGGTGCATGATGTTCTCGGTCATGTCCTGGTCGGCGGAGGTGATGAACCGCTTCACGCCGTCGAGGTGCCAGCTGCCGTCGGCCTGCTTGACGGCCTTGGTGCGCCCGGAGCCGACGTCGGAGCCCGCGTCCGGCTCGGTCAGCACCATGGTGGCACCCCAGCCGCGCGCGATCATCAGCTCGGCCCAGGCGCGCTGCTCCTCGGTGCCGTTCTTGTGCATGATCCCCGCGAACTGCGGGCCGGCCATGTACATGTAGACGGCCGGGTTGGCACCCAGGATCAGTTCGGAAGTCGCCCACTGCACGGTCGGCGGGATGCCGTAGCCGCCGATCTCGTCGGCCAGCCCCAGCCGCCACCATTCGCCGTCCTGGATCTGCTGGTAGGACTTCTTGAAGGCCTCCGGCAGCGTGACCGAGTGGGTCTTCGGGTCGAACTTGGCCGGGGTGCGGTCGCCTTCCGTGAAGGACTCCGCGAGAGGTCCGGTGGCGAGGCTGTTGAGCTCGCTGAGCACACCGCGCACGGTGTCCTCGTCGGACTGCTCGAACGCCCCGGTGCCGAGCCGCTCCTGCACCTTGAACAACTCGAACAAGTTGAATTCGAGGTCACGGACGTTGCTCTTGTAGTGGCCCATTTCGCAGGCTCCCTCTCCGAACTGATGATTCCGAGCCGGCCCCGCTCTCCGGACATGGCCTTACTCGTCGGTAACTCCAGCGTATTACTTAGTAGTAACTTCTGTCGAGCGGGTAGGCCCAAAACCACCCGGAGTGCCCTGTGACATGCGTCGACCCGCCAGGCCGAACGGTCGCGGGAGCCATCCCGCAACCCCGCCAGGCTCACACGATCGAGTTGCACCACTGAGCCCGACCTGCCCGCCCGGCGTCCGCGGCATCCAATAGGACTCGCCCACGCACCGGGCGCGTACGTGCGCCGCGCCCGGCGAGCTCGACTGCGGAGGTCGGCATGGACCGAACGAAAGCCCACTACGGCGTGGCCGCGGCCACGCTCGCCGTCGCACTGCTGAGCGGTTGCGGAGGCGGCGGGGACCAGGGTCAAGGGGGCCAGGAAGGCCAAGTGCCACCGGCCCCACCCGCCCAACAGCAGCAGGAGGAACAACCGCCACCGCCGCCCGGACCCGACCCGGAGGCCGCGAAGACCGAGTTGCAGCAGCAGATCGACCAGGCGCTGCAGCAGAGCCCGATCACGTTCAAGGCCGACAGCCGGGAACTGACCGAACAGGGCGAGCAGACCGCGACCAAGGCCGCCGAGCTGGCCAAGAGCGCCCCGCAGGAACTGAAGTTCACCATCACGGGCTTCGTCGCCGACACCGGCAGCCCATCGCCCGAGGACCAGCAGCTCTCGCAGCAGCGGGCGCAGGCCGTGTCGGACAAGTTCGCGGCGGCCGGTGTTCCCGCCGAGCGCCTGGAGGTCGTCGGCAAGGGACCTGCCGAAGGCGGGCAGGAGACCGACCGGCACGCGACGATCAGCGTGCAGTAGCCGGTCGTCATCACGGCGAACGGGAGGGTGCCGGTGGGCGCCCTCCCGTTTTCGCGCCCACACCCGCTAGGGCGGGATCGTGGCGCTCCAGAAGTGGCGTCCGAGCCCGGGTGCGTCCGAGCCCGGGCATGGCAGCCGAGTGCGACGGTGGCACCTGGGTCAGGAGGCTACGGTCGTTTCCGGGCGTGGCGTCCGAGTCCGGGCGTGACGGCCAAGTCCGGACGTGACGACCGAGCGCTGGGAGGCCCCGCGTCCCGGCGACGCGGTCGCGGAACTCGGGCTCAGCCTCGCGGCGCGTACATGATCACGGCTACGCCGAGCAGGCAGATCGCGGCTCCGGCGAGGTCCCAGCGATCCGGGCGGAACCCGTCCAGCAGCATCGCCCAGCCGAGCGAGCCCGCGACGAACACACCGCCGTACGCGGCGAGGATGCGCCCGAAGTTCGCGTCCGGCTGCAGCGTGGCCACAAAACCGTAGGCGCCGAGCGCGAGAACTCCCGCACCCATCCACAGCAGGCCCTTGTGCTCGCGCACGCCCTGCCAGATCAGCCAGGCGCCGCCGATCTCCGCCACGGCGGCCAAGGCGAACAACACGATCGAACGCAGCACGGTCACGCCGTCAGGCTAAGCAGTCCGTCCGGACGGCCTGCGCAGCGGGAGCCACCGCACCCGGACGCGACCGCGCGCCCTTCCCAAGTCAGGAGGGGCGGACGACGATCTCCGTGAGGTGCGCGTCAGCGGAGGCGCGCACGGCGGAGCAGACCGGCGCGGCCACCGACTCCGGTCGCAGGTAGCGCTCGGGCTGGAACTCGCCTCCCTCGGCGTCGCGCACCTCGCGCTGCATGTCGGTGTTGATCCGGCCCGGGAAGACCGAGGTCACCCGCACGCCGTTGGCCGCCTCCTCGGCGCGCAGCACGTCGGCGAACGCGCGCAGCGCGAACTTGCTCGCCGCGTAGGAGCCCCAGTTCGGCTTCGCGGCCAAACCCGCGCCGGAGTTGACCAGCACCACATGACCGGATGCGGCCCGCAGCGCGGGCAGCAGCAGCCGGGTCAGCTCGGTCACGGCGAACAGGTTCAGCTCGAAGGTGCGCCGCCACGAGTCCACCGCGACTTCCGCCACCGACCCGAGCTCGACCAGGCCCGCGCTGTGCACCAGCACGTCCAGCCGGTCGATGTCGCGTACCGCCTCGGCCACCGCGGCGGCGTCGGTCAGTTCCACCGGCCACGGCCGGGCGCCGTCGATCTCCGCCGCCAGCGCGTTCAGGGCCTCGCCGTCCCGGCCGCCGAGCAGCACGTCGTGGGTTTCGGAGAGGGCGCGGGCGACAGCGGCCCCGACACCACGGGAAGCACCCGTGACCAGGGCGATCGAACGTTCAGACATGTTCTGAATCGTATCCGTCGCACGACTGCGCACGGTGCGCCGGTCGTCTCATCCTGTGCTCCGGCCTTGACCCGGGCACGGGGCGCGCATTAGGACGTTCCGGTGAACAGCGCCAACGTCGCCGCGCCCGAAACGGGCGACCGCATCCTGCGCAAGGTCGCGGTCCGGCTGATGCCCTTCCTCTGCCTGCTGTACTTCATCAACTACCTGGACCGGGTGAACATCGGATTCGCCGGGCCGAACGGGATGAACGAGGAACTGGGGCTGACCGCGACGGCGTTCGGCTTCGCCTCCGGGATCTTCTTCCTCGGCTACCTGGTGCTGGAGGTGCCGAGCAACCTGGCGCTGCACCGGTTCGGCGCCCGCCGGTGGCTGGCCCGCATCATGATCACCTGGGGCGTGCTGGCGACGGTCCTCGCGTTCGTGCCCAGCGCGACGGCGCTGATCGTGCTCCGGTTCCTGCTGGGCGTCGCCGAGGCCGGGTTCTTCCCCGGCATCATCCTGTACTTGACCTTCTGGTTCCCCGCCGCGCAGCGGGCGAAGGCCGTCGCGCTGTTCATGGCGGCGGTGCCGGTCTCCAGCGCGATCGGCGCGACGGTGTCCAGCGTGCTGATCGACGCCGGGCACGGGGTCTTCGGACTCTCCGGCTGGCGGTTCATGTTCCTGGTCGAAGGCGTGCCCGCGATGCTGCTGGCGGTGGCGACCTGGTTCTACCTCACCGACCGGCCCTCGGAGGCGAAGTGGCTCACCGAGCAGGAACGGGAGTGGCTCACCGGGCAGCTGGCGGCCGAGCAGGCCGAGACGGAGAGCAAGCACCACTGGACGCTGCGCAAAGCGCTCACCCATCCGCGGATTCCGGCGCTGGCGTTCGTGTACTTCGGGATCTCCTACGGGCTCTACGCGCTGGGCTTCTTCCTGCCTACGATCATCGACGGCTTCGAGCAGCAGTACGGCACGAACCTGTCCACCGTGCAGTCCGGCCTGGTCACGGCCGTGCCGTACGTGATCGGGGCGGTGGCGATGGTGCTGTGGGCCTCGCACGGCGACCGCACCGGGGAGCGGGTGTGGCACGTGGCGCTGCCGATGCTGCTCGGCGGCGTGTGCATCCCCGTCGCGCTGTACCTGGGCAATCCGTACCTGGCGATGGCGGCGGTGACGGTGTGCGCCGTCGGCGTGTGCGCCGCGCTGCCCACGTTCTGGGCGTTGCCCAGCACCTTCCTGTCCGGGTCGGCGGCCGCGGGCGGCATCGCGCTGATCAACTCGCTGGGCAACATCAGCGGGTTCGCCGCCCCGTACATCACCGGCGCGCTGCGGGACGTCACCGGCTCGCAGCGGGCCGGGCTGTGGGTGGTGGGCGCGGTCATGGTCGTCGCGGCCGGAGTCGTCGTGTTCCTCCGCGCCGCCCCGTCGACCGGCGACGACAAGGACTGAGAACGCAACGGGGGCCTTCCGTGCTCGGAAGGCCCCCGCGCTTCGCAGCGGCGGTCAGGGACCGCCGACGTCATGTCGTCGTGTCAGCGGCGGCCGATCTCCCCGCCGTCCGCGCGCCACACCGCCGCCACCGACGGACGCGGCTGCGAAGTGCCGCCGTCCGGCCAGTGCGAGGTGGGGTGCTGGGCGTCCTCGGCGTCCTCACCCGGGTGCTGCACGTTGACCGTGATCAGGTCGTCGAACACGACGGGACCGCAGGTCTCGGCGCCCACCGGCACGGTGAGGAACTGCTTCACCTTGCCGCGTTCCGGCCCCTCGACCGGCACCGCGAACAGGCCGTCGTTGGAACCGAGCTCGTTGCCGTCGGTCGTGATCCACAGGTTGCCGAACCGATCGAAGGTCACGTTGTCCGGGCACGAGATCGGGCTGACCTGCGACTTGTCGAAACCGCCGAAGTAGGTGCCCGGGTCGTTCGGGTCACCGCAGACCAGCAGCAGGTTCCACCGGAACGCGGTGCCGGTGGTGTCGTCGTCGAACTCCAAGATGTGCCCGTGCTTGTTGCCGACCCGCGGGTTGGCCTCGTCGGCGGGCGCGTTGTCCGCGGAACCGCGGTTGGAGTTGTTCGTCAGCGCGCAGTAGATGCGGCCGTTGACCGGGTTGGGCTCGATGTCCTCCGGGCGGTCCATCTTCGTCGCGCCGACCGCGTCGGCGGCGAGCCGGGTGAACACGTAGACCTCTTCGGCGGTGAAGCCCGGCACGAAGGATTCCGTGCCGCCGGCCAGTTTCAGCCACTCGCCGGTGCCGTCGAAGTGACCGTCGGCGGGCAGCTTGCCGGTGCCGTCGATCTCGCCTGCCGGGCTGTTGCCGTTGAACTTGGCGACGTAGAGGGTGCCGTCGTCGAGCAGCGCCGAGTTGTGCCGCCGCGCGTGCGCGCTCTTGCCCGGCTTGATGCGGCCGTTGGAGACGAACTTGTAGATGTAGTCGAAGCGCTCGTCGTCACCGGAGTAGGCGACCACCCGGCCGTCCTCGGCGACCTTGATGTTGGCGCCTTCGTGCTTGAACCGGCCCAGCGCGGTGTGCTTGATCGGGGTCGATTCCGGGTCGTTCGGGTCGATCTCCACGATCCAGCCGAAGCGGTGCGGTTCGTTCGGCTCGCGCGAGACGTCCCAGCGCTTGTCGAAGCGCTCCCACTTGCGCTCGGTCTCACCGGTGCCGACGGCGTAGCGCTCGTAGCGCTCGGTGGCGACCGGGTCGGTGATCAGCTCGGAGTGGCCGAAGTACTGGTGGAAGTTCTCCTCGCCGGACAGGATCGTGCCCCACGGGGTGACGCCGCCCGCGCAGTTGTTCTGAGTGCCGAAGACCTTGGTGCCGGTGGGGTCGACCGAGGTCTTCAGGTAGTCGCTGCCCGCGGCGGGTCCCCGCACCTCGAACTCGGTGTTCAAGGTGATGCGCCGGTTGTACTTGCTGGGCTTCGGGGCGAGTCCCTTGCCGCGTTCCTTCTCCACGTACACCACGGACAGGCCGTGCGCGGCCCACGAGATGCGGACCTGCTGCTCGGTCGGGTTGTTCTCGTCGTAGTTCGAGAACATGTGCGTCTCGGTCGTGTACTCGTGGTTGACCGTGAGCAGACCGCGCCTGCCGCTGCCGTCGAGCGGCACGAACCCGGCGAAGTCGTTGTTGTAGCCGAACTGCTTCTCCTGGGCCTCAGCGGTCTGGCCGTTGAAGTCGAACTCCGGCGCACCTTCGACCAGCGGGTCGCCCCAGCGGATCACGATGCCCTGCTCGTAGCCCTCGGGGATGGTGACGCGGTCTTCCTTGTTCGGCACGACCGGGGCGAAGTCGGTGCCCGGCACGACCCGCCCGCCGCTGGTCGCCTGTGGTGCGACGGCCGCGGCGGTGCCGGACAGAGCGGAGGCTCCGCCGACTGCCAGCGCCAGCACGCTGCCGGCCTTGAGCGCACCGCGGCGGTTGAGCACGCTCTCCACGATGTCGCCGAAGTAGCCGTTGGCGGAGGTGTTCGGTGCTTCGTGCGCGCAGGCGTTGCCACAGCGGTACTTGCAGGTCGCCGAGGCACGACGCGCCGAGTGGTTCGACAGAAGTGGGAGCGGGACGACCCGCCCGCTGTCCGGTCGGGAAGGCAAACGGACCTCCAAATGTCAGTCAGGAACAACGCGACGCTATGCCGATCAGGCGAGAGTTCCTGGACAAGAAGGTGAACAGCACCCGAAATTACGACGCTAGGTCGCTCACGATCGGCGTGGAGCGGTCATTTCGGTCGCTGAAACGCGTGACCCGCTCACTCTGCGCAATGGCGCACGCGTACCGCAAGCCCACTCCGCGACAGGAGTCAACGGACCGTCCGTCCAACGAGACTGGGCAAACGGTCCGTTCACTCGAGCCGCCCCCGGCACCCACCGGCGGAACACCGCCGATCGGGAATGAGTCAACGGACCGTTCGTCCAACGGGATTGGACAAGCGGTCCGTTCACTCCACCCCGCCGCCGTACCGGCGAGCGACATCCACCCTCGGGAACGAGTGAGCGGACCGTTCGTCCAACGGGATTGGACAAGCGGTCCGTTCACTCCACCCCGCCGCCGTACCGGCGAGCGACATCCACCCTCGAGAACGAGTGAGCGGACCGTTCGTCCAACGGGATTGGACGAACGGTCCGCTCACTCGGATCGGGGTTGGGGTCAGAACTCTTCGCCGACGGCGGCGGCCTCGGCCGGGACTCGGTGCGGGTCGTCGGTCTTGCGCAGGTCCGTGACCAGCAGGCAAGCCGAGATCACGCACAGCGCCGCCGCAACCGCGAACGGGGCGTGCGGCGAACCGAACCAGTCCGCGACGTGCCCGACGAGCGTCGCCGCCACGGCTCCGCCGAACCAGCGGCAGAAGTTGTACCCGGCGCTGGCCACCGGACGCGGCGCGTCGCTCACGCTCATCGCGGTGCCGGTGAACAAGGTGTTGAGCAGGCCGGAGGCGATACCGCTGAGGATCACCGCCACCACCACGACCGGCTTCGTCCCGATCGCCATCACCGCCAGCAGCACCGCGTAGAGCAGCACGGCGATCACCGTGCCGCCCGCGTCCCCGAACCGGGCGGCGAGCTTCGGCGCGAGCGTCACGCCCGCGACCGCAACGCACAGGCCCCAGCCGAAGAACACCAGGCCGACGGCGATCGCGCCGAACTCCAGAACGAACGGCGCCCAGGCCAGCACCACGAAGAACGCCGCCGTGTAGAACGCCGAACCGAGCGCCGTGCGCAGCAGTCCGCCGTGCTTGAGGGCGCGCAGCGGATCGAGCAGCCGCACCTTCGGCCGCTTCGCCGGGTCCTTCTCGTCCGCGGGCAGGAAACCGGCCGAGAGCACCAGCGCGATCGCCATCAGCACCGCAGTGCCCGCGAACGGACCGCGCCAGGAGATGTTGCCCAGCAGCGCGCCGAGCAGCGGGCCGGTGGACAGACCGATGCCGAGGGCCGCCTCGTACAGCAGGATCGCCGCCTGCTGGCCGCCGCTGGCCGCGCCGACGATCACCGACAGGGCGGTCGCGATGAAGAACGCGTTGCCCAGGCCCCACACCGCGCGCAGCGCCACGAGCTGCCCGATCGAACCGGCGACGGCGCAGGCGACGGTGGCCAGCACGATCAGGACGAGGCCGGTGACCACCGTCCGCTTCGGGCCGAATCGGGCGCTGAAAGCACCGGTGACGAGCATCGCGATGACCTGAACGCCCAGGTAGGACGAGAACAGCAGGGTCACCTGCTCAGGTCCGGCGTGCAGGGCTTCGGCGATGGACAGCAGGATCGGATCGACCAGGCCGATGCCCATGAAGGCGATCACGGCGGCGAACGCCGTGATCCACACCGCCTTGGGTTGGCCCTTGAAGACGTCCAGCAGCCGGACGTCGTGCGTGCCGCTCATCGGCCGCCACTCCTCGGTTCTCGAAACGGAGGTGAGCCGTTCCGCGCCTCGAGGTGAACGACCACCCTGTATTTCGTTTGCCATGCTAACTTTTTCGGGAATGTCCGGCCAGCCACCATGAGCAGCCCCACAACCGGGAAGGGTCCGTTCGACGCAGTGCACGAACGCGATCGGAGCAATTCGGCACCACCCCGCCCAACGTGCGCGGACACCGGCCCGAAGCTCCTACGATCGGCGGCGTGCAACCAGCAGCCGTGCTCTTCGACCTCGACGGCGTCCTCGTCGACTCCGAACAACTCTGGGACCGCATCCGCCGCGAAGTCGTCGCGGCCCACGGCGGCCGATGGGCCGACGGCGCGACCGAGGCCATGCAAGGCATGAGCACCCCCGAATGGGCGCGCTACCTGGTCGAAGACCTCGGCGCCCGGCTCACCGCCGACGACGCGGCCGAGAAGGTCATCGCCGAGATGGCCCGCGTCTACGCCGACGACGCCCCCGTGCTGCCCGGCGCGACCGACACCGTGCGCCGCGTCGCCGAACGGTTCCCCATCGCGATCGCCAGCTCCGCACCACCGCGCATCATCCAGGCGTTCCTGGACAGCACCGGTGTCTCCGTCGGCGCCACCGTCTCCAGCGAACAGGTCGGCGCAGGCAAGCCCGCGCCCGACGTCTACCTCGAAGCGGCCCGCATGCTCGGCGTCGCCGCCACCGACTGCGTGGCCGTCGAAGACTCCAGCAACGGCCTGCGCGCCGCGATCGCGGCGGGAACCACGGTGCTCGCCGTCCCGAACCCGCACTTCCCACCGGCCGCGGACGCCCTCGCCGGAACGCACCGCGTACTCGGCGACATCACCGAACTCCCCGCTGCCCTGGACGAACTCGGCTGAACCGCGTCCGAACGGAGCAACTTCGCCCCGCCGCGTTGACCCGGCCCTCAGGGCACGCCCTTGAGTGCTCCCCAAAGGGAGAACCGGGAGATGAGGGGCGGAGATGGATCTCAACAGGAGCGCAGGCCGGACTGCGGCGGCGCTGATCGCGGCGGGCTTGGCGAGCTCACTGCTGGCGATACCGGCATCGGCGGCGGAACCACCGGCGCCGGAGCTGCAGTGGGGACCGTGCCCGGCGGACGTGCCGACCGCGCCGTACGACATCAAGTGCGCGGTGCTGCCGGTGCCGGTGAACTACGCGGACCCGGACGGCCCGCAGATGGACCTCATGATCTCGCGGATGGCCAGCCAGAACCCGGAGCGGCGACGCGGCGTGCTGCTGCTCGACCCGGGCGGACCGGGCGGATCGGGACTGACCTTCTCGGCCGACCTGGCCAAGCAGGGACTGCCCTCGAGCGTCCTGGACGGCTACGACCTGATCGGGATGGACACCAGGGGAGTCGGGCATTCGTCACCGGTGAGCTGCGGATTCACCGAGGAGCAGGCCCGCTACGGCAACATGCCGCCCTATGCGGTGGACGACGCCGCGGTCATCGAGCGGGCCGAGCCCGCCCGCAGGATCGCCGAGCAGTGCGACCAGCACGACCAGGACGGACGGCTGCGCAGCCTGACCACCGCGAACATGGCCCGCGACCTGGACCGGATCCGGGCCGCGCTCGGTGAGCAGAAGGCCGGCTTCTACGGGGCGTCCTACGGTTCCGCACTCGGTTCCGCCTACGCCTCGATGTTCCCGGAGCGCACCGACCGGGTGGTGCTGGACAGCATCATCGGCGACACCGTCCTGGACCGGGAGGGAATGCGCCGGTACGGGCTCGGCACCGAGCAGGCGTTCCCGGACTTCGCAGCGTGGGTCGCCGAACGGCACGGGTCCTACGGCTTGGGCAGCACGCCCGAGGAAGTGCGGCGGACCTACTTCGAGCTCGCCGACCGCCTCCACGCTCAACCGGTGGCCGGGGTCGACGGCGGAATATTCCGGCTGGCCACCTTCGGCGGCCTGTTCGGCGAACCGGCCTACGGCCGCACCGCGCAGCTCTGGCAGTCGCTGCGGGACTCCGACGAGGCCGCCGTGCGCAACCAGCTCGGCGCGACCGACGGCCCGGCCGGACAGCTCTCCCCCGCGGACAACTCGCTGTCCGTGTTCCTCGCGGTGAGCTGCAACGACGTCAACTGGCCGGAGGACATCAAGACCTACCGGCACGGCGTGGCCGAGGACCGCGAGAGGTTCCCGCTCTACGGCGCGGCCACCGCGAACGTGATGCCCTGCGCGTTCTGGGCGCACGAGCCCGCCGAGCCGCCGGCGCCGGTCATCGACGACGGCTCGCAGAACGTGCTCATCGTGCAGAACCGGCGCGACCCGGTCACGCCGCATCTCGGCGCCGAGATGCTCCGGGAGAAGTTCGGGGACCGGGCGCGGCTGGTGAGCGTCGACGAGGCCGGGCACGGCGCCTACCTGAACAGCGGCAACGCCTGCGCGCTGGACGTCACCACCGCGTTCCTCGTCGACGGCGAACGGCCGGAGCAGGACATGTCCTGCGCGGCCTCGGCCACCCGCGGCGACGCGAACTGACCCGTTCCGCCGACTGCTCCAGGGCGTTCCATCCGGCCACTCCGGCCGGATGGGACGCCCCTGATCCGGGTGCGGAGGCCTAGGTGTTGAGGCGGTTCAAACAACGCTTGGCCGCCTTCGACACCCGCTCGTCGGGGTGCTCGGCGGCGACGACGCCCAGCACCAGGTCGGCCCGCGCGTCCCCGGTCCTGGTGATCTCGTCGAGGACCGCGAGCTGGTCGGGCGTGGTGTGGGTGCGGAAATCGGCGAGGAACGCGGCCGTGTCCTCGCGGGCGGTCACCACCATCGTGTCCAGCGCCACGACCAGTTCATCGCCATCGCGCAGCTCGACCTCCTGCCCGTTCGGCCGCACCCGCAGCCACATTCGTGCCGCGGGTCCGCACACCGGGTCCTCGCGCAGGTCCAGCACCGCGGCGACGCCCTCGTCCCCGGTGTGCTCCAGCAGCCACAACGCGCCGAGCCGCACCTCGGGGTCGTCGACTCGGCGCAGCAGCTCAGCCAGTTCCAAGCTCGCCGCCGCACGTCCTCTGGACCCGACCCAGGCCGCGACGACCTCCTCCACGACGTCCGGCGGGCTGCCCGGCAGCGCCAGCACCACGACCTCCGCGGGCGACTCCACGACCTCGTCCAACGTCGGGGCGATGAATCCGAACTCCCGCAGCGCGCCGTGCGCGGCCCACACGCCCAACGGCATCAGCTCGATCACCGTGTGGTCGGCTTCGCCGCCTGGCGCGAACGCTTCGATCCGCTCCAGCAGTTCCGGGAGCTCCGTGGCGTGGCGGCGCAGCATGCCCATCAGCTCCCACTGATCGAGCACCCGGACCACGACCCGCGCCACCGCCGCCCTGGTCTCCCCTTCGACGGCACCGTCCTCCGCCAGCGCGTGCGCCACCAGGCTCACGACCTGCTCCAGCGGGACCGCTTCGGTGTCGGTGTAGAGCGCGCTCAGCATCGCCTGCACCACCTCCGGGAAGGCGTCCTCGCCGCCGAGCAGCCCGTCCAGCACTTCGGCCTCGGCGTCGAGCACCTCGTCCAGCAGCACGAACATCTGCCACAACCGGGTCCACAGCACACCGGGCTCGGCCAGCAGCGCCCCGCTGATCGCGCTGCGCACCACCCGATCACCGACGACCCGGACGAGATGCACGCGCACGGCCCACTCCAGCGTCAGGCGCATGGCGGGCAGGTCGCAGCCCAGCGCACCGGCCAGGTCGCCGAACTCGTCCTTCCCCCGGCCCGCACCGATCCAGCCGTGCAGCTCCGCCATTCGCGCGACGATCCCGGTCCGCGCCGCCTCGGTGTCCGGAGTGGACTCGTCCGGCACCCGCATCGGCGGCAGCCAGTAGGCGGGCACCGGCAGCCCTTCCCGCTCCGCCCGTTCCTCGATCGCGCGCAGCAAGTCCCGATCCAGGTCGACGACACCGTCGTCCACGGACTCCACGAACCGCGCGAAGGCGCCATCGGAGCCCAGGTCCACGCCGTGTTCCCGCGCGGCCAGCGACCAGAACTTCTCCGGCCCCCACTCGGCGGGATCCGCCATCGCCGCCAGGTACTCGGGGGCGGCCCGATCGATCGCGGCGTGCAACGCGGGCACCGGGGCACTACCGGACATCAGCAGGCGCTCGGCGGCGAGGAAATCGACCCAGTCGTGCAGCAGCTCCGGCACCGCCGACCAGCGCGGCAGCACCAGGTGCCGCGGCACCACCTCCGTGAGCAGCCGCGTCACGTCGGTCGTCGTCCAGCGCGCCAGCAGCCCGTCCCGCGCGCACTTGTCGCGCAGCAGCGTGTCGACGAGGCCGGGAACTTCGGCACGCGCACCGAAGCGCTCGGACAGCTCGGCCGCGGTGGCGGCGAAGCGATCCACGTCGCCGTGCAGGAATACGGTGCGCATGAGTTCGCCCTTCGCGCGGAATGCCGACGTGATCGAGGGTAGGCAGCCCACGATGATCACTCCGGCAGCACATGCGTCGGCGTGTCGGCATGACCCTGTCGTGCTACCGCGACACCCCGCCGGACGAGGCGATTCGACCCGGACGGGCAAGGCGAATCAACGCCCCCTGCGACGAGCTCGGCGAACACGAGACGGACGATCCGCCGCACTGGCGGCCACGAACGAGAACGAAGCCGCCACCGAGTCGCGCGCGACAATTCGATTGTCCCGCCATCCGCGCCGAACTAGCGTTCCCGCCATGCGGATCCGGAAGTTCGACGAGCCCGACTGGCCCGAGGTGTGGCCGATCATCCGCGAGATCGCCCGCGCCCAGGACACGTTCTGCTACGACCCGGACCTCACCGCCGAGCAGGCCCGCGGCCTGTGGCTGGAGACGTCCCCCGGTCGCACCGTCGTCGCCGTCGACGACGACCGGGTGCTGGGCACCGCCAAGATGGGTCCCAATCGCGCGGGACCGGGAGCGCACGTCTCCACCGCGAGTTTCATGGTCGCCGCGGACGCCCGCGGGCGCGGCGTCGGAGCCGCGCTGTGCGAGGACACCCTGCGCTGGGCGCGCGACGAGGGCTACGCAGGCATGCAGTTCAACGCGGTCGTCGAGTCGAACCGCTCGGCGGTCAAGCTCTACGAACGCCTCGGCTTCACCGTGATCGGCACCGTCCCCGGCGCCTTCCAGCACCCGGACCTCGGACGCATCGGCCTGCACGTCATGTACTGCCCGTTCTGACGGCGACCGCACGGGCGAGACGGCTGCTCATGCTCCGACGTAGGCCGCGAGGTGCTCGCCGGTGAGGGTGGAGCGGTCGGCGACCAGCTCGGCCGGGGTGCCCTCGAAAACGACCCGCCCACCGTCGTGCCCGGCACCGGGGCCGAGGTCGATGATCCGATCCGCGTGCGCCATCACGGCCTGGTGGTGCTCCACGACGATGACCGACTTCCCGGAGTCCACCAGCCGGTCGAGCAGACCGAGCAGTTGTTCCACGTCGGCGAGGTGCAGGCCGGTGGTCGGCTCGTCGAGGACGTAGACACCGCCCTTCTCGCCCAGGTGAGTGGCCAGCTTGAGCCGCTGCCGTTCACCCCCGGACAGCGTGGTGAGCGGCTGCCCCAACCTGATGTACCCCAGCCCCACGTCGGCCAGCCGCGTGAGGATCTTGTGCGCGGCCGGCGTGCGCGCCGCACCGGAACCGAAGAACTCCTCGGCCTCGGTCACCGACATCGCGAGCACCTCGCTGATGTCCCGCCCGCCGAGTTGGTGATCCAGCACCGACGCCTGGAAGCGCTTGCCCTCGCACTCCTCGCAGGTGGTGGCCACCCCCGCCATCATCGCCAGGTCCGTGTAGACGACACCGGCACCGTTGCAGTTCGGGCAGGCGCCTTCGGAGTTGGCGCTGAACAGCCCCGGCTTCACCCCGTTGACCTTCGCGAACGCCTTGCGGATCGGGTCGAGCAGCCCCGTGTAGGTCGCCGGGTTGCTGCGCCGCGACCCGCGGATCGCGCCCTGGTCGACGGTCACCACACCGTCGCGCCCCGACACCGAACCTTGGATCAGCGAACTCTTACCGGACCCGGCCACCCCGGTGACCACGCACAACACCCCGAGCGGAACGTCCACGTCAACGCCGCGCAGGTTGTGCGAGTCCGCGCCGCGGACCTCCAGCGCCCCGGTCGGCTGCCGCACCGAGTCCTTGAGCGCCGTCCGGTCGTCGAAGTGGCGGCCGGTGATCGTGCCGCCCGTGCGCAGCCCCGCCACGGAACCCTCGAAGCAGACGGCGCCACCGGCCGTGCCCGCTCCCGGGCCGAGATCAACGACGTGGTCGGCGATCGCGATCGTCTCCGGCTTGTGCTCCACGACGAGCACCGTGTTGCCCTTGTCCCGCAGCCGCAGCAGCAGGGCGTTCATCCGCTGGATGTCGTGCGGGTGCAACCCGATCGTCGGCTCGTCGAAGACGTAGGTGACGTCGGTGAGCGAGGAACCGAGGTGGCGGATCATCTTGGTCCGCTGCGCCTCACCGCCCGAGAGCGTGCCCGACGGCCGGTCCAGCGACAGGTACCCGAGCCCGATCTCCACGAAGGAGTCGAGCGTGTGCAGCAGCTTCTCCAGCAGCGGCGCCACCGACGGCTCGGCCAGCCCCCGCACCCAGTCGGCGAGGTCGCTGATCTGCATCGAACACGCGTCGGCGATGTTGATCGCGTCGATCTTCGACGACCGGGCGGCCGCGCTGAGCCGCGTGCCCTCGCACTCCGGGCAGTCGGTGAAGGTGATCGCCCGGTCCACGAACGCGCGGATGTGCGGCTGCATCGCCTCCCGGTCCTTGGCCAGGAACGACTTCCGGATCCGCGGGATCACGCCCTCGTAGGTCACGTTGACGTTGTCGACCTTGACCCGGGTCGCTTCTTTGTGCAGCAGGTCGTGCAGTTCCGCCTTCGAGTACTTCCG
This sequence comes from Saccharopolyspora gloriosae, assembly GCF_022828475.1. Taxonomy (GTDB): domain Bacteria; phylum Actinomycetota; class Actinomycetes; order Mycobacteriales; family Pseudonocardiaceae; genus Saccharopolyspora_C; species Saccharopolyspora_C gloriosae_A. The sequence continues at coordinate 6,806,642 of NZ_CP059557.1, forward strand.
GATCGGCTTGTCCGGGTCGAGGAAGCCCGAGCCCATGTAGATCCGCCCGTACCAGCTGTCCATGCTGTAACCGGGGATGGTGAGCGCCCCCTCGGCCAGCGACTTGTCCGCGTCGAACAGCTGCGCGTGGTCGAAATCGGTGACCGCGCCCCGGCCTTCGCAGTGCGGGCACATTCCCCCGGTGACGCTGAAGCTGCGCCGCTCCTTCACGGTCTGCCCGCCGCGTTCCATCGTGACCGCGCCCGCCCCGCTGATCGAGGCGACGTTGAAGGAGAACGCCTGCGGCGAGCCGATGTGCGGCTGCCCGAGCCTGCTGAACAGGATGCGCAGCATCGCGCCGGTGTCGGTGGCGGTGCCGACCGTGGATCGGGGGTCGGACCCCATCCGCTCCTGGTCCACGATGATCGCGGTGGTCAGTCCTTCGAGGACGTCGACGTCGGGCCGCGCCAGCGTCGGCATGAATCCCTGCACGAAGGCGCTGTAGGTCTCGTTGATCATCCGCTGCGAGTCGGCGGCGATGGTCCCGAACACGAGCGAGCTCTTGCCGGAGCCGGACACCCCGGTGAACACCGTCAGCCGCCGCTTCGGAATCTCAACGCTGACGTCCTGGAGGTTGTTCTCCCGCGCCCCCTGCACGCGAATCAGGTCGTGAGTGTCAGCGATGTGCGGCTCGGCCGTGCTGGTCACCTTGCTCATGGTGTCTCCATCCGTCGAGCGGTCCGCTCTCCACGGACCCGCCCGGCTCCCCAGATCCGGCCCGGCTTCGAACCGTGCCGCTTGTGCCCCTGCGCCCGCGCGGGCCGTGATCGCGACGCCGTGCGCAGGACCACTCACGGTACCGTCCACGCAGGTAGGCCCGTGCGCACGCGACGGAAGCCTGCGCCCGCGATCACCGTGGACCGCCGATCACGGGCAGGGGAGTTGTGCCGCCCGGTCAGGGTTTCGAACTAGGACTCGGTATCGAGTCCACCTTCACCCGGCGTGCGTGGTTCTTCTGCTCGCACCCGAGACGACGCCGTTCCCGCACGAGAACTTCGGCAAGGGCGCCGGCATCGCCACCGCCTTTTCGGACCGCGACCTGCGGACGACCTGGTACCCCGCTATTCGCGCCCGAACCGCATGGCTCATTCCGGAGCCATGTCCACGAAACGGCTGTAGTGCAGCTGGTGCGCGACGGTGATCGTGCTGGTCGGGCCGGCGCGGTGCTTTGCCAGAATCAGGTCCGCCTCGCCCATGCGCGGGTCGTCCCGTTCGAACGCGTCCGGCCGGTGAATCAGGATCACCATGTCCGCGTCCTGTTCCAGTGAACCACTTTCACGCAGGTCGGAGAGCTGTGGGCGTTTGTCGTTCCGTTGTTCGGGGCCACGGTTGAGCTGGGAGATGGCGACGACGGGAACTTCGAGTTCCTTCGCGAGCAGCTTGAGGTTTCGGGAGAACTCCGAGACCTCCTGCTGCCGTGATTCGACGCGCTTGCCCGAGGTCATCAGCTGCATGTAGTCGAGCACCACGAGCTGGATGTCGGCGCGCTGCTTGAGCCGCCGCGCCTTCGCGCGGATCTCCATCATCGTCAGGTTCGGCGAGTCGTCCACGTACAGCGGCGCCTCGCTGATCTCGCTCATCCGGCGGGCCAGCCGCGTCCAGTCGTCGTCGGTCATGCGGCCACCGCGCATGTCGCCGAGCCGGATGCGCGCCTCCGCGGACAGCATGCGCATCACGATCTCGGTTTTGCCCATCTCCAGCGAGAAGATGACGCTGGCCATGCCGTGCTTGATCGACACGGTGCGGGCGAAGTCCAGGCCGAGCGTCGAGTTGTGCGTGGGCACCATGCCCCGACCGGCCAGGTACAGGTGGTCCGGGGCGTCGACCTCGACGCAGCGCACCGGCACGCCGGGCACCTCGCGGATGTCGACGACGGAGCGCAGCGGCTGAGCCTGCTCCTGCCGAGCCTTCTTGTGCTCGGTGTTCTTCGCGGGCAGCCGGAACACCTCGTCCGCGCCGCTGTCGAAGACGAGCGCGACCCGGTCGAAGTCGCCCTGTTCGGATTCGGCGATCCGGGCTCCGCAGGTGTAGCCGAGGCTGAGCACGAGCTCGCGGACTCGCACCGAAAGCGGCTCGCTGATCTCCAGGCGCAGCGTCCCGTCGGCGCTGACCGAACCGGCCGCGTCGAGCAGACCGGCCAGCAGCGCCCGGCGCTGTTCCTCGCTGGCTCGCAGGTAGGCCAGCGGCAGGTCGTGGTCGTCCCACGCGCCGAATCGGCTGAGCGCGGCGGGGATGTCGACGCCGAAGGCGGGCTTCGCCGATTCCTCGGCTTCGGAGCGCTCCGGCTCGGCGGGCTCGTCCGGGTACTCGACGACGGCGCCGACGGTGGTGACCGCGGCCCCGTCCGATTCCGTCGCGTGGGCCAGGCCGGCCAGCTCCAGCAGTTCCCGGTCACCGTGCACCTCGCCGGAACCGTCGCCCGCCGCGAGCCACACGCCGAGCGCGTAGGGCGCCACCGGCAGCTCCTGCTGGGGCAACCGGAATCCGCCGTGCGCGGGAAGTTGCGGCCGGGCCTGCTCCGCCGCCAGCCGCGCGGTGGTCAGCACGTCGCCGTCGGCGAGCCGCCACTGGTGTTCGGCGTCGGCGACGATCACGCCGCCGTCGGAGAACTCGATCTCGTAGCAGGGGCGGTCGGTGAGCACTTCCGTCGCGCGCAGCACCCGCACCGGGCGGCCCGCCACACCGATGAGCTCGTCACCGGTCGCGACCTCGCCCATCGTGGTCCAGCCGTCGGGGGTGGGCAGCGGGGTGTCCAGCGCGAGCGCCTTGCCGACACCGGGACGCGCCGCAACGATGATCATCTGGCCGGGGTGCAGGCCGTTGGTGACCTCGTCCAGGTCGGTGAAGCCGGTGGGGATGCCCTGGGACTCGCCGCCGCGCGAGGCGATGGCGTCGATCTCGTCCATCGTGGGCTGCAGCAGGTCTTCCAGCGCCGCGTAGTCCTCGCTGGTGTTCTTCTCGGTCACGTCGTAGATGGCGGACTGCGCGCGGTCCACGACCTCTTCGATCGCTGAGCCCTCGGCGCCGTGGTAGCCGAGCTGGACGATGCGGGTGCCCGCTTCGACGAGGCGGCGCAGCACGGCCTTCTCCGCGACGATCTCCGCGTAGTAACCGGCGTTGGCCGCGGTGGGCACGCTGGCGATCAGCGTGTGCATGTAGGGGGCGCCGCCGATGCGCTTGAGCTCCTGGCGGCGTTCCAGTTCGGCCGAGACGGTGATCGCGTCGGCGGGCTCACCGCGGCCGTAGAGGTCCAGGACGCAGTCGTAGATCGCCTGGTGCGCCGGACGGTAGAAGTCGTTCGGCGTGAGCACTTCGACGACGTCGGCGATGGCGTCCTTGCTGAGCATCATGCCGCCGAGGACGGACTGCTCCGCGGCCAGATCCTGCGGGGGCTGGCGTTCGAAGCCGTGATCCCCGTTCGACGCGGGTTGAGCGCCTCGTTCGTCTGCCAACGCCACCGGTACCCGTCACCTCCGACACCGTCACCCGCCACCGCTGCGGGCGGCCTTACTGGTCGCGCGATCCAATCGGCGCCCCTCGATCGCGCTCACCGCCGGTGCGCGGGAACGGACGGCACGCCTCGCCACCTGATCACGAACCGTCACGCGCGGGCGCGCTCGGCGAAGCTAGATCGCCCGCATGGACCAAGCAAACCGAGCTGTGGACAAGCATCGGGACAACCTGTGGACACCTGGGGACAAGTTGGGGATACCTGTGTACAACTCGGTGGAACCGATGGGGACAACCTGGGGACAACCGACCAAGATCATCCGAAAAGTGCAGGTCAGCCCTTGTGGGCTACTTGTGGAAAAATCTGTTGAAAAAATCCCGGCGTGTCCCGGGGAAGTTGCCTGTTCGGCGTGTCGAGTTCAGTGGCACACGAACGACTTCTGTAATCGTCAAGCGGACGATCGGGTGATCATCGTGTCCCCTGCCGGGGCAGCTCGAAACATCCGCGAAGCAGGCGAGGGAAGCACCGGCCGAGCGATCAGCCGGCTTCCCCGCAGCACCGATCCGACCCGCTCGGAAACCGAAGAGACCGGGCGAACGAGATCAGCGCTCGGAGACGGAAGTCCGGGCGCAGGCCCGGACTTCCGTCCACCGAATGCGTGCCAGGTCAGCTCGCGGCCGACACCTGGACGTTCACCGACGCCTTGACGTCGGGGTGCAGCCGGACATCGACCCCGTGCTTGCCGAGGTCCTTGATGTGCCCGCGCAGCTCCACCGAACGCTTGTCCAGGTTCGGGCCACCGGCCTTGCGCACCGCGGCCACGACATCGGCGGCGGTGATCGAGCCGAACAGCTTGCCCTGCTTGGACACCTTCGCGGTCAGCGTGACCGCGCCGAGCTCCTGCAGCTGAGCCTTCAGCTCCTGCGCGTGCTCCAGGTTGCGAACCCGGCGCGCTTCCTGGGTGCGACGGATCGTCTCGACCTGCTTCTGCGCGCCCTTGGTGGCGACGATCGCCAGGCCGCGCGGCAGCAGCAGGTTGCGTGCGTAGCCGTCCTTGACCTCGACGATGTCACCCGACTCGCCCAGGCCGGTCACGTCAGCAGTCAGAATGATCTTCACGACGTGTCTCCTTCTAGCGTCTCTCACGAGACCGCGGGCATCCGGACCCGCGCGGCACACGGCGGCGCGGATCGGACGAGCGGTCTCGAATCAGCGGGCGGTCGAGGTGTAGGGCAGCAGCGCCATCTCGCGGGCGTTCTTCACCGCGATGGCGACGTCGCGCTGGTGCTGGCTGCAGTTGCCGGTCACCCGACGGGCACGGATCTTGCCGCGGTCGGAGATGTACTTCCGCAGCAGCGTCGTGTCCTTGTAGTCGATGCTCTGCGCCGCACGGTCCTTGCAGAACACGCAGACCTTTTTCTTCGGCTTGCGCACTGGCGCCTTGGCCATGGTCTTCCTCCTGAAAAGCTAATACGAGTCGAGTGAGCGCGCGGCCGTCAGAACGGCGGTTCGTCGCTGAATCCGCCACCGGAAGAACCGGCGGGCGGAGCCGAACCCCACGGGTCGTCGGCGGGAGGCGCGGACGCACCGCCGCCACCGCCACCGAAACCACCGCCGCCGCCACCGCTGCGGCTGACCTTGTTCACCTTGGCGGTCGCGTACTTCAGGGCTGGCCCGATCTCGTCGACCTCGAGCTCGACGACGGTGCGCTTCTCGCCTTCCTTCGTGTCGAAGGAACGCTGACGCAACCGGCCCTGCGCCACGACCCGCATGCCGCGGGTCAGCGTCTCGGCCACGTTCTCCGCGGCCTGCCGCCAGATGTTGCAGCGCAGGAACAGCGCCTCGCCGTCCTTCCACTCACCGGACTGGCGGTCGAAGGTGCGCGGCGTCGAGGCGATCGTGAAGTTCGCCACGGCAGCACCGGAGGGCGTGAAGCGCAGTTCCGGGTCGGCGGTGAGGTTGCCGACCACCGTGATTACCGTTTCACCGGCCATCGCCTGGACTCCGTCCTTGACATGCGAGGTCTCTTGAAGTTCGGGTCACCTGAGTACGGATCGCCTGCCTGCGAACCGGAATATTCCGGTCGCGCTCGCTCAGGCCGAGGCCTCGGAGCGGTTGGCGTGCTTGGTCGCCTTCGCCGCCGCACGGGCGACGCGGGCCGCCTTGCGCGGTTCGACGACGCGCCGCTGCACCTTGGTGCGCAGGACGGTCTCGTTCAGGTTCAGCTGGCGGTCCAGCTCCTTGACCGAGGCCGGCTCGCTGTTGAGGTCGACCACGACGTAGATGCCCTCGGCCTGCTTGTCGATCTCGAAGGAGAGCCGACGACGGCCCCACACATCGACCTTCTCGACACTGCCACCGTCGTTGCGGATGACCTTGAGGAAGTTTTCCAGGGACTGAGGCACAGTGCGCTCGTCCAGGCTCGGGTCGAGGATGACCATGAGCTCGTAATGACGCATGAAGACCACTCACCTCCTGTGGACTCACGGCCACGGACTTTCCGTGGCAGGAGGGTCGTTCACGAACTCGACAAGGCTAGCAACCTGGTCCGACGGCCCGGCGAGCCGGGTACCGGACGCCTCGCGAGAGACGTGGAAATGACGAATTCGGCATTTCCGCTCAGGGCGCCCGGAAATGCCGAATTCGATCTTCAATGCCAATCGGGCTCCGGAGCGGAGCCGCGTGGAATCAGGCTCGGCGCAGAACCCAAGTGCGGACCAGCGCCGCGGTGACGCCCGCCAGCGAGATCGCGGCGATCAACACCGGCAGCGCCACCCGGTTGCTCTGCCCCATCGGCAGGGCCTCCGCCTTGCCCGCGGCGCGGACCTCTTCCTGCGCGGCCTGCTCGGCCCGTTGGCGTTCCTGCTCCGCCGCCTGTGCGCGCAGGTCACCGACGTTCGGCTCGAATCCGGGCACGGCGCCGAACCGGGCCTGCGCCCACGGCGGGAGCGCGCCGGGCATGCCGGGAGCGCCGGACGCGTAGCTCGGCGGCACGACGACCACCGGTGCGCCCGTCCCGTAACCGGGGACGGCCGAACCCGGCGCCGTCGGCTGCACGCCCGGCTCGGTGGGCTGCTCGCTGGACGGGGGAGGAGTGGGCTGCTCGGTCGGTTCGGGTTCGGGTTCGGGTTCCGGTGCGGGCGGCGGCGGTGCGGGCTGCTCCTGCCCGGTCACCTTCGCGCCGAAGCAGCCGAGCGCGGCGAGGTTGCGGACGTGCTTGCTCACCTCGGCGCCACGGCCCTGCAACGCCGACAGGCCGTCGATCTGCGGGGTGAACGCCTGTGCGAGGTTCTTGCCGGTGAACTTCTGCGTCTCCGAGGTGACCGTGCCGAGGTTGATCGCGCCGCTTCCGTCGAACTCCGCCTTCGCCTGGTCGGCGATGTCGAAGCCGAACGGGAAGACCAGCAGCGTCGCCTGGTGCACCTTGTCGTCGAGGGTGTTCGGGGAGGCCAGGATGTTCTGGCCGAACTCGGTGCTGTCGGTGGTGCCGGTGCACTGGTCGATGACGGCGGAGCCCGCGGCGCTCGCGGAGCCCGCGCCGAGCAGGCTGCTCGCGGTGACCAACGCGCCGACGGTCCCTGCGGCGAGCACCCGGCCGAGCCCCGCGCGGCTTCTGCGGATCAACGGGTTGACCTGCGACTTCGGACCCCGATCAGGACGCACGTATTCGTCACTCATGGTTCCTCCCCGCTGCACGACCCCGTGACACCCGTTCACTCTTCTAAGGAAAATAACGTGTGAACCGTGGGAATGGTGACGGCCTGCACATGAAAACTTCGCAGAATCCGCATATTGAGAAACCGGATCGATCGAGAAGACCGGCCCCACCAGCCTCGGGAACCGACCGGTCGGCGGCGTCGCGGCACCCCACCCGCCGGGCGAAAACGCCCCGACCCGGCGGCTAAGCTGCGGGAATGCGCATTGGGGCTCACGTTCGCGACGACGACCCGCTCACCGCCGCTCAGGAGCGGGGCGCCGAGGTCGTGCAATTCTTCCTGTCCGACCCGCAGGGCTGGAAGGCCCCGAAGCCGCATCCGCAGGCCGCCGAGCTGCGCGACAGCGATCTCACGGTGTTCATCCACTCCCCGTACGTGATCAACGTGGCCTCGTTGAACAACCGGATCCGCATCCCCTCCCGCAAGGCCGTGGCGCAGCAGGCGAAGGCCGCCGCCGACGTCGGCGCGCACGGGCTGGTCGTGCACGGCGGGCACGTCACCAAGGACGACGATCCGGTGGAGGGCATCGCGAACTGGCGCAAGCTGTTCGAGCGGCAGGCCGATGAGGGTGGCTTCGCGGTGCCGGTGCTGATCGAGAACACCGCGGGCGGCGCCAACGCGATGGCTCGCCGCTTCGACATGCTCTCCCGGCTGTGGGACGCGGTCGGCGAGTTCGGCGCCGGGTTCTGCCTGGACACCTGCCACGCGCACGCGGCGGGGGAGGACCTGCCGGGCATCGCCGAGCGGGTGAAGGCGATCACCGGCCGGATCGACCTGGTGCACCTCAACGACTCCCGCGACGCGTTCGGCTCGTCCCGGGACCGGCACGCGAACATCGGCGCGGGCGAGATCGACCCCGACCTGCTGGTCGCGGTGTGCGACACGGCGGGTGCGCCCGTCGTGGTGGAGACCCCCGGCGACGGCCAGGCCGACGACATCGGCTACCTCCGCGACAAGGTGCGCGGCTGATCCGCACCGGCCGTTAGGGTCGCCCACGACAAGCCGCACGCGACGCACCTCACCGGTTCCCGCGCGAGCGGAACCGGTGAGGCTGCCGCCACGAATCCGCCGCGGACGCATCGCGGACCGGACCCGGCGGGGAAGGACACCGATGCAGCTCCCGGCCGAACCGGCGTCCGGCGCTCCAAGCGGCGCGGGGCGGCGCCTCACGTTCGCGGCGCTGGCGCTGTTATGCCTGATCACGGCATTGACGCTGGCGGCGGGCCATGCGAACAAGGCGCGCTGCACCGGCCCGGAGTTCAACGAGTGGGGCCGTTCCGAACCGGCGTACCAGGAGCGGGCCTACAGCGAGGTCTGCTACTCCGACATCCAGAACCTGTGGATCGGCCGGGACATCGACCGGCACGTGTTCCCCTACGTGCACGGCGGGATGGACGAGGACGGTTCGCTCTACGGCGGTGTCGTCGAGTATCCGGTGCTGTCCGGGCTGCTGATCTGGCTGGGCGCGGTGTTCGTGGACACCGACGCCGGGTTCCTCGCCGCGTCCGCGCTGATCATGGCTCCGTTCGGGCTGGGGGTGGCGTGGTGGCTGGGCCGGTTGAGCGGCTGGCGGGCGTTGCTGTGGGCGCTGAGTCCGCCGCTGGTGCTGTACGCGTTCCACAACTGGGATCTGCCGGTGGTGGCGTGCGCGGTCGCGGCGGTGTTCGTGGTGCACCGAGGCGGGGCGGCGCTGCGGCACCGGGCGCTGTGGGGCGCGGTACTGCTCGGCGCCGGATTCGCGTTCAAGATCTATCCGGGCCTGTTCGTGCTGCCGTTGGCGTTGTTCGTGCTCACCGGCGGCCGCGACGGAGCGGCGCTGCCGGTCGGCAAGCGGTTCGACGTGCGCGGGGCGCTGGCGGTCGTGGGGGCCGCGGTGGGCACCGCGGTGGTGGCGAATCTGCCGTTCGCGCTGGCCGGTTTCCGCGGCTGGCTTGCTTCGTTCGCGTTCCAGTCCGATCGCCAGGTCGATCTGAGCACGAACTCCATCTGGTACTGGGGATTGCGCGGTGTCGCCGACGCCGACGGTTTCCAGGACGCGATGAGCGTCGTGTCCCCGGTGGCGATGCTGCTGTCGTTCGCCGCCGCCTGCCTGGCCGGGCGGTGGGTGCAGCGGCGGACCGGGACGTACCCGTGGATCCAGGTGTCGGCGGCGATGCTGTGCGGATTCCTGCTGCTGCACAAGGTGCATTCGCCGCAGTACACGTTGTGGCTGCTGCCGTTCTTCGTGCTGCTGCGGGTCCGCTGGGGCTGGGTCGTCGCGTACGTGCTCGCCGATCTGGCGATGGGCATCAGCATCTTCCGGTGGCTGGCGGAGGCCGACGGGATCAACGACGGTTTCACCGCGCAGGCCCTGATGATCGGGGTCTGGGGCCGAGCCGCCCTGCTCGTCGGCCTGTTCCCGGCCTTCCTCGGTTCGACGTCCACCGTCGACGAGGACGAACGCTCCGCCCTCGAACGACGAGTGAATCAACAGCCCTCGCACGACGGCACTTGATCATCATCTCGTCAGCGGCGAAGCCGTGCCCCGCGGCGAAGCGCATGACCCACGTCGAGACGACCACCGGCGGGTTCTCAGTGAGCCTCTCGCAAGGACAGCGATTTCCCTCGTAGCGGAGCCACCAGGGAAAAGGATCCCGCAGCGAGGGGCTCACCGGGGTTCCGCCGAGTTCCCCTCAACCGCGCTGAGCACGTGAATCACCGGGGCCGGTGAGGGTTCTCGTCCAGTTGGTGATCCGTTCAGCCGCACCTCGCGGCCACGGCAACGTGACCCGATCCGGCGCACCGTCGAGGAAACCGCCGGACGGGTCGTCGGCCACGACCTGCCCGTGCGATCCGACCGGCGCCAGCGCGCGGCGCACCCGGTCGGCCGCCGGGTTCAAGATCTCGTGCACGACGAGCGCGCACAACGCGACCACCATGAGGTCGCGGATCAACACCGCGCCGAGGAACCAGCCTTCGGGCAGGCCCTTGTTGCCGGTGCCCAGGTAGTAGTACATCCGCGGCGCCCACACCGCGGCGTCCACGATCATCCAGCTCAGCAGCCACCGCCAGCGCGGCACGGCCAGCACCGCCAGCGGCACCAACCACAGCGAGTACTGCGGGCTCCACACCTTGTTGGTCAGCAGGAACACGGCCACGACCAGGAAGCACAGCTGCACCAGCCGGGGCCGCACGGGCGCGGCCATGGCCAGCCAGCCGATCACGACGCAGGCCAGTGCGAACAGTCCGAGCGATACCGCGTTGAGCACGGCAGGGGTTTGTCCCGGGGCGAGCGGCCCGTCGAACCCGGCCCAGCCGGTGAAGTAGGCCAGCGCGTTGTACAGCGAGTCCGGGTCGGCGGCGCGGGAGGCGTTGAGCCGGTAGAACTCGCCCCAGCCCACCGGGTACAGCAGCAGGATCGGCAGGTTCACCACCAGCCACGCCGCGGCGGCGCCGGCGGCCGCGCGTCCGCCCGCGCGCATTCGCCCGGACCGCAGGCACAGGATCAGCAGCGGGCCGAGGAAGAACAGCGGATACAGCTTCGCCGCGCCGCCGATGCCGATCAGCGCCCCGGCCAGCCAGGGTCGTCGTCGCGACCACGCGAGCAGCCCACCGACGGCGAACGCGGCCGCGAGCGTGTCGAAGTTGGTGAAGGCGTGCACGAACACGAGCGGGCTGAGCGCGACCAGCGCCGTGTCCCACACTCGGCGGCCCGCCAGTCCCATGACGGCCCACACCGTGACGAGCCAGGCCGCGGTCAGCCAGAACGCGGTGACGTTGAAGTACAGGACGGTGATCATCGCCGAGGGCAGCAGACCCATTTCGGACAGCGTCGACCAACCGTCGGTGATCTTCGCGTTGAGCCACTGGAAGACACCCGTGACCACCGGGTATTCCATGTAGTGCTGTTCTTGCGGCGCCGCTCCGGGGCTCTGCGTCCACGGCGTCTTGTACGGGAACACCCCGTCGGGGGCCAGGTCGCCCATGCCGAAGCGGGGAATGATGTCGGAGTAGCACATGGCCGTGTACTGGCGGTTCGCCCGCCAGTCCAGCTGGGTGCCCTGCGCGGTGTCGTAGGTCTGCAGGCACGGGGCTTTGAACAGCCAGGCCGCGGCGAGGGTGATCATCGCCAGCAGCAGCAGCACTCGCAGCGGCGTCCAGAACCACTGCCTGCCGACCTGGGCGTGCCGTCCGAGCGGGCCGCCGAGCGGTCGGGACAGCGCCGCCGCCACGGACTCTGTCCAGGTCGGAGCGACCCGGTCCGCCGCGTCCAGCGAGTCGCCGTCCACTACCGCGCTCACCTTGTCGGGCTCCTCGGGCTCGGTGACGGTGTGCTCGGGCTTCGTGGACACGCCCGGATGCTACGGCGTTCGGGCGGTTCTCCGACGCCCGCACCGGGTGGCTTCGCGGGCCACCCGGTGCGGGCCGGGGTCATTCTCCGTCGCGGCCTCGGGTCGGGCCGACGCCGTTGGCGCCACCCGGACCGTCGTTGCCGGGACCGTCCTCATCGTTGCCGTTGCCGTTGCCGCTGCCGGGCGGGCAACCGAACAAGCCGCACTCACCGGACGGGTCGGAGCTCTCCGACTCGCTCTCCGACGTCTCGCTCTCACTGCTGGTCGGCGGCAACGTGGACGTCTCCGGCGGTGCCGACGGCGGCGGCGGGGGCGGCGGAGCGCTGCTCGTGGTCGGCGTCGGCGGCAGCTTCTGCTCGAACTGACCGATGGGATCCGGCTTCGGGAACTGCTCCACCGGAAGGTTCTGGTGGTAGTTGTTCATGAATTCCTGCCAGATGTCGCCCGGCAAGCCGCTGCCGTAGACGGTCTTGCCGCCCGCGGCCTCCACCGGAATCGGCTTGCCGTCCTCGTCGGCGAGCATGCCGACCGCCGCGGACAGCTGCGGCGTGGTGCCGACCATCCAGGCGTTCTGGTTCTTCTTCGTGTCGAAGTACTGGTGGGTACCGGTCTTCGCCGCGACGGGCCGGTCCTTGTTCAGCGGCAGCTTGGAGTGTTCGGCCACTCCGAGCATCGACTCGATGACGTTCGCCGCGAGGTTCTTGCTCTCGGAGGCGCTGTCGGCGAACGCGGGCTTCGACGGTTCCGGAGCGAACTCCTCGGTCTTGACCGCGTTCTCGATCTTCTGCACGAACTGCGGGTGCACTTGCTTGCCCTCGTTCGCGAAGGTCCCGTAGGCCGTGGCCATGTCGATGGTCCGCACCTGGTAGGCGCCCAGCGCGATACCGGCGTCGACGCCGCCCTGGGGGTTCTGCAGAGTCGGCTCGCCGTTGAACTCGGCCGGGATGCCGGCCTGGATGGCGGCCTCCCGCACCGACGGGGTCCCGAACTTCTCCGCCATGCGCACGAAGACGGTGTTCACCGACTTGTCCATGGCTTCGCGGACACCGCAGAACTTCGGGTTGTCGCACACCGAACCGGGCGCGTTGCCGAACGTCGTGCCCAGGATCTCCTGGTGGTCGCTGCCGTCGTAGTACTCGCCGATGCCGTAGCCCTTCTCCAGACCGGCCATCACCACGAACGGCTTGAACGACGAACCCGGTGGCTGCGGCGAGTCGGCGTAGTCGAAGTACACCTCGTTGCCGCCGCCGTAGTAGGCGCGCACACCACCGGTCTTCGGGTCAACGGCGACCAGCGAGGTGCGCAGGTTCTGCGGCTGGCCGTCCAGCACCTTGGTGACCGCTTCCTCCGCGCTCTTCTGCGCGGCCGGATCGATGGTCGTGGTGATGGTGTAGCCGCCGAGCGTCAGCGCCTGCTCGTCGTAGCCTTCCCGCTCCAGCTCCGCGAGGACCTGCTTGCGGATGTGCAGCTGGGAGGCGTTGCCCTCGGCCTTGCTCTTCCACTCGTAGCGATCCCGCGTCTCGGGAAGCTGCATGCCCGCGCGCTCGTCCTGGCTGACGAAGTTGTTCTTCAGCATCTGGTTGGCGACGTAGGTCCAGCGCCACTTGCCCTGCTCCGGGTCGACCCTCGGGTCGTTGTCCCTGGGACGCTGCACCATGCCGGCGAGCACCGCGGACTCGCTCGGGTTCAGGTCCTTCGGCAGCTTGCCGAAGTACGCGTCCGCGGCGGCGTGGATGCCGTTGGCGCCGCGACCGTAGTAGGCGGTGTTCATGTACGCCTTGAGGATGTCGTTCTTCGACTGCTGGTTGGTCACCTTGTAGGCGACGACGACTTCCTTGACCTTACGAGTGATCGAGTACTCGTCCTGGTCGAGCGCCAGCTTCACGTACTGCTGGGTCAGCGTGGAACCACCGCCGGCGCCACCGGCGATCTGGTTGTACACCGCGACCAGGATGCCTCGGATCGAGAAGCCGGGGTTGGTGTAGAACGACGCGTCCTCGGCCGCGACGGTCGCGTCCTTCATCGGCTTCGAGACCTCGGCGTCGAGGTCCCGGATCATCGTCATCGAACCGCCCTCGGGCTCCACCCGGGTGAGCTCCTGGCCGTTCGAGTAGTTGATGGTGATCGTCTGCTCGGTCTTGGCGGCGATCTCCTCCGGGTTCGGGACCGGCCACATGGTGTAGCCGTAGGCGAAGGTCCCGATGCCCAGCAGCAGCATCGCCGCGGCAGCGACGTAACAACTGCGGCGGACGCGCCGCCAGATCACCTTGCGCTTGGCCTTGCGGGCGCTCAACTCGTCGTCCGGGTCGAGCAGCTCGTCGTCGGGGCCGTAGCCGTCGTCACCATGCCCGCCGTCCCCGTACCCGCCGTCCCCGTACCTGCCGTCGTCGTACCTGCCGTCGTCGTAGCCGTCGTCGTAGTCGTCGTACCGGCCGCCGTCGGAGTACGGGTCGGAGGAGTAGTAGTCGTAGGAGCTCTGCGTGGCCTCGTGGGTCAGCAGCTGCGGTTCGCGCGGGGCGTCGTTGCCGGAGGCTCCGCTGCCGGCTCCCATGCCCGCTGCGCCTGCGGCTCCCGCCGCTCCACCGGCGGCACCGCCTGCTGCTCCCGCGGCTCCGCCACCGGCGGCCGCGGCGGCGCCGCCTAATGCGGCCGCACCGGCCACACCGCCGACGACACCACCGGCCGCGGCGGCTCCGCGACCACGGCCGCGGCCCTGGTCCTTGCCGTCACCGGGGGTCTGCGGAATGTTCTCCGTGGGCCGCTCACCGGGAGGCACCGCGGCCTGTCCTGGCCTGCCGGGCGGCGGCGGGACCTGCCTGGTGCTCTGCTGGCCGCCGGGCGGCGGCGGTGGCACCTGCCGAGTCGACTGCTGTCCCGGAGGCCGCTTCCCGAACTGCTGGGTGCTCTGCGGATCCGGCGAGGCGGGCGGCTGGCCTGAACCGGGCGGCTGGGCCGAACCGGATTGTTGGGCCGAACCGGACTGACTCGAACCGGGCTGGCCCTGCTGCCCGGCGCCGGCCTGGCGCTGCGCGCGCTGGTCCGGCGGGGGCGGCGGCTGCTTCGTGAACGAGGTGGGCAGGTCGAGCTTGCGCCCGCCGTCACCGGAGTCCGCGGCGGCTCGCTTACCGGTCGGCGGGTCGTCATCGTCGTCGAACGACGGCACCCAGGCGCCGGTCTGCTCGCTGGGAGCCTCGGCGTCCTTGTCCGATCCGCGCCGCGCGGCGTCGTTCCCGCTCGGCTGCGCGCTCTCACCGGGCCACTGCGGCTGCTCGCCGCCCTGCCGCGCCCGTCCGGGCGGCGGCTGCCTGCGAGTGCCCTCACCCGGCCCCTGCTGGGCACCGCTCTGGCCGTAGCCGGGCGGCGGACCCGCCGGCCGCTGCTGCCCTGCCGGGTTTTGCGGCGGCGGGTTCTGCGCAGGCGGGTTCTGCGGCGGCGGGTTCTGGGGCGGGGGATTCTGCGGCGGCGGTCCCGGAGGCGGGTTCTGGGGAGGGCCGGGCGGCGGCCCCTGCGGGCGCTGCTGCTGCCCACCGGGCCGCTGACCTCCCGGCTGCTGACCGCCGGGTGGTGCGGAGTTGGGGTTCTGCGGTCCGGGCGGCCGACCGCCCTGCGGCGTGCCGCCAGAAGGCGGCGGCCCCTGCGAGCGCGGAGCCTGCTGCCGGGACGTGGGGGGCGTGGCCCGGTCGTCGGGGGAACCGGGGTTGCGACCTTCGGGCTGCCGGGAGTGGCGGCCACGAGCTGGGTCGTCACGCTCGTCGTTCACGAGTTGGCCTCCAGGACAGGCGTCGTGCGACGCCAGGTGATGCATTCACGTCGGGGTAACCCCGCATCCTGCGGGGCGGTGCTTCTTGCGGTCACGGCCGGTTCACTCGGCCGCAGTCTTGCGTCGAGGACGGCGATTGTTCAAGTCGCCGGTTCCGAGGACGTATGACTGCACCAGGTGGTTCCAACTACATGTGCGACAGACCTCGACGACATGCACGGTGAACTCGCTGAACAGGCCCGCCAACCGTTCCAGCTCGTCGGGACCGCGGGCGGAACCCGATGCGTGCTTGAGTTCGTCGCCGAAGATCCATGAGACCAGCGTGAGGGGTTCCTTGCGGCAGACCGGGCAGGGCACCTCGCTGGGCTGGCCGTGGTACTTCGCCGCCCGCAACAGGTACGGGTTGGCATCGCAGACCTCTGTCACCCCGACTCGACCAGCGTGGACCTGCGCGAGCAGCGACCTGCGCTGCAACGCGTAATCCACCACTTGCCGTTGGGTCCGCACGAGGAACAGGGTACGTGTCCGATGCCGGTGCTCCATGCGCCGTTAGGGGCAGGACCTGCTTCCATCGCGTGACCAGGGATGTCGTCAGCTGCGTGGTTGGTCTCGACCTGGGATTACCAGGTGAGCGCCGAAGATATACTCCTTCCTCGGGCAAGTACGGCTGGGACGGCTCGAGCGCGGGAGGGTGCGGATGCGCGAACTCGCCATGCCCGACTTCCCGCGGCACACCCGGCCGAACACGCCCGAACTGCGACGACGCTGTCCGGGCGATCGCGGCCACCCGGTGTCGCGCTGCGGGATGTTCTACCGGACACCCGCTCCGCGCCCACACCCCGGGTTGATCTTGAAATTCGGCGACGCCGGAGATTTCGGGACCAATCGGACCGGTCTCGGCGCTCCGGGGCGCCCTGGCACCGGCCGCTCGCCGCAGAACGTGACAGGCGACACGGGACGGACCGGACGATTCCGGCCGAGCGCCCGCCGCTGCCGGGAACAGCACGCCCGGACCGGCGGTTGTCGAAGGAGACGCCGGTGCGCGCACCGGTCACCGAGGGCGGCGGGAGCCCTCGGAGACCGCGCGGCACCGGCTACCGGCTTGCCGGGAGGCGGAACGCCATCGACCTCCCCGCACGACCCGTGCGCTTAGTCCGCGCGACGGGCCACCTCGCGACCACGGCGCGGCCGGTACCGAGCAGGCCGCGCCGGCCCGCTCGCACGTGCTCGGCTGCCGGGTGCGGATGAGCGACAAGAAGGACAACACATGATCAACAAGGAGGACCCTGCCATGAGCACAGACCGTCGCGAGGGCGCGGTTCGAGTGGCGATCGCCGGCGTGGGCAACTGCGCCGCATCCCTGGTGCAGGGCGTCCAGTACTACGCCGACGCCGACCCGGACGCCCGCGTGCCCGGCCTCATGCACGTGCAGTTCGGCGACTACCACGTGCGCGACGTCCAGTTCGTGACCGCGTTCGACGTGGACGCGAAGAAGGTCGGCAGGGACCTCTCCGAAGCCATCGTGGCCAGCGAGAACAACACCATCAAGATCGCCGACGTGCCGCCGCTGGGCGTGCCGGTGCAGCGCGGCCACACCCTCGACGGGCTCGGCCGGTTCTACCGCGACACGATCACCGAGTCCGAAGAGGGACCCGTCGACGTGACGCAGGCGCTGCGCGACGCGGAGGTCGACGTGCTGGTGTCCTACCTGCCGGTGGGCTCCGACGAGGCCGGGAAGTTCTACGCCCAGGCCGCGCTGGACGCCGGAGTCGCTTTCGTCAACGCGCTGCCCGTGTTCATCGCCTCCGACCCCGAATGGGCCGACAAGTTCACCGCGGGGGGCGTACCGATCGTCGGCGACGACATCAAGTCGCAGGTCGGCGCCACCATCACGCACCGCGTGCTGGCGAAGCTGTTCGAGGACCGCGGCGTGCACGTGGACCGCACGATGCAGCTCAACGTCGGCGGCAACATGGACTTCCTGAACATGAAGGAACTGGAACGACTGGAGTCGAAGAAGAAGTCCAAGACCCAGTCGGTCACCTCGCAGGTCCAGCGCGACCTGGACAAGCGCAACGTGCACATCGGGCCGTCGGACTACGTGCCGTGGCTCGACGACCGCAAGTGGGCCTACATCCGGCTGGAAGGCCGCGCGTTCGGCGACGTGCCGCTGAACCTCGAGTACAAGCTGGAAGTGTGGGACTCGCCGAACTCGGCGGGGATCATCATCGACGCGCTGCGGGCCGCGAAGATCGCCAAGGACCGCGGCATCGGCGGGCCGATCCTGTCCGCATCGTCGTACTTCATGAAGTCGCCGCCCGAGCAGTACTCCGACTCCGAGGCATATCAGGCGGTGGAGGACTTCATCGAGGGCCGCTGACACCACGGCTCGTTCGTCTGAGGTGTCCGGGCGGCGGAATCTCAGTGGCCGGTGGTCGACTTCTCGGTGCTGCAAAAGGATCTTTTGATCCGTCAGTGGCGGAGCCGCTGAGCAGTGACCAGCTTGAGCAGGTCGACCACCCGGCGGGTTCTCAGCGGCTTCCTCGCGAGGACGGCGATTTCGCCGTGTATCGGACATACATCAGAAATCGGCAGCCACCCCAGCGAGGGGGCAAGCGGCGAAGCCGCTGAGGTTCCGCTGAGCGACCCACTGCGCAGGCCGTTCTGCAGGGAAGTCAGTGCTGGAGTTGTTGTTCTGCTCGGGAGAGGACTGCGTGAGCCGTGGCGTTGCCGTTGGTGGTGACCCAGGAGACTCGCAGGTTGGGGCGGATCCGGGTGGAACCGATTCGCATCGGCCAGCTCGCCATTCTGCGGGCCTGCTGGGCGATCGCCTCACCGTTGCCGTGCGGATGGTCGGCCACCAGGGCGAACTCGTCGCCGCCGTAGCGGGCGACGGTGTGCTCGTCGGACATGCCTTGCCGGAGTCGTCCGGCGAGGGTGCCGAGCAGTTCGTCGCCGCGGGCGAAGCCGTGCTCGGTGTTGAACACCGCGAGCCGGTGCACGTCGAGCAGGACCAGCGTGGTGAGCATGCCGCGAGTCCGCGCCCGCACCAGGGATTGTTCGAGGCGGTCCAGCAACAGCGCCCGGCCGGGCAGCCCGGTGAGCGGGTCGAGCAGGCCGCGGCTGTGGCCGACGTCGGTCTGCACGGCCTGCAGCAGGATCAGCACGCGGCGCTTACCTTGCGCACGAACCGCGTGGTAGTCGGCCCAGAGCCGAGTCGGATGCCCACCGCGTTCGACGACCATCGGGGTGGACAGCGGTGAGCCGGCGCGCAGCACCTGCCCGGCCAGCTCCGACCAGTCCGGCATCGCCGCACCGGTGTCGTCGCGCACCTTCCAGCCACTGGGACGCGCGCCGGTGAGCAGATCGGACTTCGTCAGCTGCATGAGGTCCGCGGCGACGTCGTTGGTGGCGAGCACCTGGCCGCGCTCGTCCGTGAGCAGCACGCCCACGGTAAGCCCGGTGATCAGCTCGTCCCAGATCGGCGGCAACTGGGACGGCGCGGTCACGTCGAGGACACTCATTCGGCCCCTCCTCCCCACCAAACGGAGCAGTCAACTGGACTCTCCTCCGCAGACGGGGCCGAATTCAAGAGCATCACTACCACCCGTAATGGTGGTATTTACCGAGCGCAAATAACGCTGCGTCAGCAACTACCTGAGTCGGTCACGAAGTACCACCCGATGCGGGAAACGAGACGTCCAGAAGGCGGATGATCTTCCCCTCGGGCCGCCCTACGAGCCGCTCCGGTTCCGCCGGGCTCCGGTGCGATCACCGGCTGCCTCTACGCTGGTGCCCGGCCGCTCGAGATCGGCGGCACCCCCGCATCGATGACCAGGACGGTGAACCCCCGTGGCCGTGAGCGGACCGGACAACGCGACGCGACGACCCTTCGGTGAACTGATACGAGACCTGTTCCGCGAGCACCGCAGGCTGCTGATCGCCATCGGCATCGCCGAGCTCCTCGCCGTGCTCATGGTCTCCACGATCAGCCCGCACGACCACATCGACGGCGAGGTCTACCGCCTGGGCGCCCGCGCCTGGCTCCAGGGCAAGGACATGTACGGCCCGCTGCCCGCGACGGAGTCCGGGCTGAAGCTGCCGTTCATCTACCCGCCGTTCGCCGCGATGCTGTTCAGCCCGCTCGGGCTGGTCCCCAAGATCGCCGCGGTCGCGGTCATCATGCTGGTCTCGCACCTGGCGCTGCTGCTCACCCTGTACCTGGTGTTCAACGCCTCGACCTTCCTGCGCGGGCAGCGCGACCGCGTCGTGCTGTGGACCGCCGTGGTGCTGCCGCTGGCGACGCTGTCCGAGCCCGTGATGGAGACGCTCACCTACGCGCAGATCAACCTGGTGCTGATGGCGCTGGTCGCGGTGGACTGCCTGTGGCGCACCGGTCCCGGCGAGAAGACGCCGTACCCGCGCGGCCTGCTGATCGGCATCGCGGCGGGGATCAAGCTGACCCCGGCCGCGTTCCTGCTGTTCTTCTTACTGCGCAAGGACTTCAAGCCGATCCTGATGACGATCGCCGGCTTCCTCGGCACGGTGCTGATCGGGTTGGCGGGTGCCTTCGACGGCACCCGGAAGTACTGGCTGCACGAGGTGATGGCCACCGGGAACGTGTCGTTCGGCCCCACCTTCACCGGCGACGCCTCGGTGTACGCGGGCAACCAGTCGGTGCGGTCGACGCTGACGAAGCTGGGCGTCGGGCACGTGTCGATGGTGTTCGTGGTGGTGGCGCTGCTGGTCCTGGCGCTGGCGGTGGCGGGCATGGTGCACGCGCTGCGGCAGCGCGACCTGCCGATGGCGATGACCCTCAACGGGCTGCTGTCGCTGATGATCTCGCCGATCTCCTGGTCGCACCACTGGGTCTGGGCCATTCCCGGCCTGGTGCTGCTGGCCGGTGCCGCGGTGCGCCGCTCGGACTGGGGCCTGTTGATGATGTCCGGGCTGGCCGCGTCCTTCTTCATCCTCGGCCCGATGTGGAAGGTGCCGCAGGGCAAGGGCCGGGAGCTGCGCTGGAACCTGCTGGAACATCTGGTGGGCAACGCCTACGTGTACTTCGGCCTGGCGTTGCTGGCGTACTACGCCTACGGCTTGTGGCGCTCGCATCGCCTCGCGAACCGGTCCCCTGAACCGGACGAGCCGCAGATCTCCTCCGCCCCCGCCTGATTCGGCGCGACGGCGCGTGAAAACGGCCGCCGGACCTGGTGTGGTCCGGCGGCCGTTGTGCGTTCGATGCGCGTCAGATGCGCTGGAACTCGACGGTGTCGTCGAAGTTGCGCTGTGCGCCGATGCCCGGGATCGGGACGGTGTGCCCCTGCGCCGCGCTGATCGAGGGAATCCCGCCGAGGACCGGCAGTTCCACACCGGCCGGTTCGGCGGCGCGCGGCTCGGCGGGGAAGGGGTTGCCGACGATCCGGTCGCCTTCGGGGGTGGCCGCGTCGAGTTCGTCGAGCACCGTCACCCGCACCGGAACGTCCTCGGGGGTGGTGCTGAACCGGGGGATCGCGGTGAGGAACGACACCGTGGGCCGGTCATCGCCGCGCGGCCCCACCTCGTCGAGCGCGTCGGTGAGCCGCCCGAAGGTGGGGCCGCTGACCTGACCGCCGCCGAACGCGGAGAGCTCACCGAGGACGGGCAGCGGCGCGTGCAGGCCGGGCTCGGACCCGTCGCGCGGTTCGGTCCCGGTCTGCGATTCGAGCACGAGCGGCTCGGTCAGCGCGGGCGGCACGTCCGGCCGGTCCTGGTGCTCACCGGGCACCTGCAACGCCACGGTCTCCGCGCGTGCGGCGGGAACGTGCGGCGCTTCGGCGAGGGCGACGGCGAGCAGCGACGGCGGCACCTGGTGCAACCGGACGGCCGGGCCTGCCAGTTCACCGGAGGTGAGGTCGACTTCCGCGGAGTCGAGCAGGCCGGTGCGGATCGGCGCCTCGGCCGGTTCGGGGTTCCGGTCGCCGGATCCGAGGGCTCCGTGCCACAGGGCGACGATGCCGTCGTGCGGGTCGACCGTGGCGGGGTCCGCCACCGGGGTGATCAGCTCGCCGGTCACCGCGGGCACCTGCGCCTCAGCGGGCTGGCCGTGGCCGTTGCGGATGATGCCGCCGATCGGACCGGCCCAGCTCAACGAGCGGTGGAACCCTTCCGCGGGGGTGCGCATGGTGTGCCGCGACGTCCCGGTGTTGCCGGATCCGAGGCTGTGCCGCCCGTCGCTCGGCGCGGGGCGGGCCGTGGCCGGGTCACCGACCCAGCCCGCGAGCTGCATGTCCGGGTGCCGTTGAGCGTGTTCGCGATCCAGGTCGCGCAGGACCGGGATCTCCTGGGTCATGTCGTGCTCGACGGCGGGCAGCAGGTCCCGCACCGGGTCGATCTTCCCGGTCAGCACCAGCGCCCGGTAGCGCCCGGTGTCCGCGTTGCGGTGCGCCGGGAACTGCGGCCGAGCGGTGCCGTCGGCGTCGAACGCGGGCAACACGGAATCTCCCCGTCCCGGATCTGCTGGCGACCGGTCGTATCGGGTGCCGAGGCTGCCGTGGTTCCCGTTTCCGGAAGGCCGGGACGGGCCGGCGCCCTCGGCTGCCGCCATGGTGGTTCCCACGGCGAGCACACCACCGGTGACCAGCGCGGCACGAACGCCACGCTTCGCCCAAGTCTGCATGCGGTCTCCTTCGGATATTTCCCCGTACGAACGGGGAAAGCAATGGTTCGAGCGACGCCGTCATCGGATGTTGACCACGGGGTCCGGCGGCTCGGGGGCAACTGCGGTCTGCTGCGGCGAACGCGCGCCGCGCGGCGCGGGTCAATCGGGGGTGGTGCCGGGAGAAGCGGCGAAGGCGCTGCCCGGCGCGGAGATCGCGGTCCGGACCAGCGAGCTGAGCCCCGCGAGGTGCGCGGGGGAGGGCGGCATCGGCAAGGCCAGACCGACTCCACCGGAGCCACCGGAGCCGTCCCCGGCGTGTCCGGTGGCTCCGTTGACGGGCAACGGCAGGGTGGCCGATTTGCCCGGCGTCCACGGCCGGTCCTGGCCAGGCGCCGCGGGCCAACCGATGGCGGTGCCGCCGGAGTCGGCGGCGGTGAGCGCGGCGGTCGCGGTGGCCGCGGGCGCCGCCGGGTGCCTGCTCTCCTGCTCGGCCAGGCCGTCCGGCGGGGCGAGTGGGAGTCCGGTGGCCGGCGCGGTTTCGACGGGCGCGGTTTCGGCGGGCGCGGGCGGCGCGGGCCGTTCCGGGGCCGGGTGATTCCACAGTGGACTCGTCAGCTGGTGGAGCCCGTGCGACACCGGGCGGGTCAGCGCGCCCAGCGGCTTGCCGGGGTGCTCGGCATTCGGATCCGGAGTGAGCGCACCGCGCACCGGGCTCAGCAGGGAATCGGCGCCGTGCACCACGGTCGCCACGGGTTTCGCCTCGGTCACCCGGCCGACGAGGCGCTGCGGGGCGAGGGAGTCGAGCGAGAACCTGCCGGGATCGGCGGACTCCCCAGGAACTTCGGTGTCCACTTCGGACTCAGTGGGCCGATCCAGGTCCGCCGCTTCAGCGGACTCACCCTCGGAGTCGGCGTCCTCCTGCGCTTCGCCCCCGGTGTCCGTGGAATCCGGCGCGGCGGCGCGGGCCAGCGGCTCGGTGATGTGGTGCACGACGGCGCCGACCGGACGCCCCGGCGGCGTCGAGCCGGACCGATGTTCCGCCACGTCCGCGCCACGCTCGCCGGTCGCGCCCTCAGCGGCAGGTTCGGAAGCCGCGGACAGCGGCAAGCCGGGCACCGCGGGATCCGCTCCGGCGTGCCCGGCGAACCAGCCCACCGAAGTTCCCGCGGCGGCGGCTCCCGCGACGACCAGAGTCCGGGCGAGTAACCGCAAGCCGCGGCCACCGCCTGCTCTCCGGGGGCTGTCCGACATCTGCTGGTCCGGTTCCACTTTCCGTCGCGGATGCATTCCCGTGGCGAACGGCCGATCGAACGCGCCGATTGGGCCGTTCGGCGGCTTGATCCACCTGCACTGCCGACGGGCACTTTGTCAGCACCCGAGCCGCAGGGGTAGTGATCTCCCCGAACACCCCCGGATCGTGTGACGGACGTTCGTCGCCCCGACGGCACAAGATCGAGCCGATCACGCCGGAACACGCTCGACGGCGGTTACGGTGGCCAGGTGAGCAATCCGAAGATCGCGGCGCCGGACGACGCCGCCACCCAGGTGCCGCGGGTCCTGCGAGTCACGGCGGCCGTCTGCTGGCGCCTGCTGGTGGTGCTCGGCATGTTGTACGTGCTGAGCCAAGCGATCGGCAGGCTCTACGTAGTGGTCATCCCGGTGGCCATCGCCCTGCTGCTGGCGGCGCTGCTGGCTCCCGCCGTGTCCTGGCTGGCGCGGCGGCGAGTGCCCCGAGCGATCTCCACTGCCGTGGTGCTCGTCGGCGGGCTGGCGCTGGTGGGCGGCGTGCTCACCTTCGTGATCAACGCGTTCGTCAACGGTTTCCCCGAGCTGCAACGGCAGATCCTGCGCAGCCTCGGGCAGATCCGGGGCTGGCTGCTGCAGGGACCGCTGCACCTGCGCGAGGAGCAGATCGACCAGTACCTGGGGCAGGCCGCGAACTGGCTGCAGGAGAACCAGGCCGCGCTGACCAGCGGCGCGCTGTCCACGGCGTCCACGTTCGGCAACTTCCTCACCGGCCTGGTGCTGGCGCTGTTCACCCTGATCTTCTTCCTGCACGACGGCCGCCGGGTGTGGCTGTTCATGCTCGGCCTGGTGCCGTCGCACGTGCGGGACCGGGTCGACGTCGCAGGCATCCGCGGGTTCGCGTCGCTGGTCGGTTACGTGCGGGCGACGACGCTGGTGGCGGTCGCCGACGCGGTGGGCATCGGAATCGGACTGGTGATCATCGGCGTCCCGTTGGCGCTGCCGCTGTCGGCGCTGGTGTTCCTCGGCGGGTTCGTGCCGATCGTCGGTGCGGTGGCCTCCGGTTCGGTCGCGGTGCTGATCGCGCTGGTGACCAACGGCTGGGTGGACGCGCTGCTGGTCGTGATCGTGGTGCTGCTGGTGCAGCAGATCGAAGGCAACGTGCTGCAGCCGCTGCTGCTGGGCCGCGCTGTGCAGGTGCACGCGCTGGCGGTGGTGCTGGCGATCAGTGCGGGCGTGGTGCTCGCGGGAATCGTCGGGGCGCTGCTGGCGGTGCCGATGGTCGCGGTGCTGAACTCGGCGATCCGCTCGCTGACGGCGGGGGAGGGCGCGGACACGCCGGTTGACGCGACCGATCCGCACGAGGCGGAACCTCCGGCGGGCGAATCCTCCGGCGAGACCGGGTCCGGGAAGGACGCCGATTCGGGCAAGGACGGGAAGGACACCGAGCGGTCCGATTCGGGTTCCGGATCGACCGCGATCGAATAAGCGCCATTTGCGAAACGAGTCCGGGTCGAAAAGGTTCGCCTGTTCGCCCCGGACTCGTACTGTTCCACTGGACGTGAATTCCGTTCATGGAATGTCGGCGCCCGACGATCTCCGACTCAAGCGAACACGACCGCATTGCGCCCGGAGGCTTTCGCCGTCAACAACGCGGCATCCGCCGCCACCAGCAGATCGGGCAATTCGTAGCCGAACCGCTTCGTGGTGGCCGCCCCGATGCTCACCGTCAGACCAACGAGCTCGCGGCGCTCGCCCATGGTGTCGTGGGTCGTCACCGACAGCGCCGCGGTGGACAACCGCATCCGCTCCGCCACGGCATTCGCCACCTCCACGCAGGCGTTCGGGAGCAGCACCACGAACTCCTCGCCGCCGAACCTGCCGACCAGGTCCTCCTTGCGCACGCTGCCGCGCAGCATCTCGGCCACCGCGACCAGCACCGCGTCGCCCGCCAAGTGCCCCACCTCGTCGTTGACGCGTTTGAAGTGGTCCAGGTCCAGCAGCAGCAGAGCCGCGCCGCGCTGTCTGGCGCAGGCCCGCCGCAGCCCGGCGCGGGCGACCCGGTCCCAGTGCAGCGAGTTCGCCAGTCCCGTCTTGCCGTCGCGCTGCGCCGAACGCCGCCAGTGCGGCAGCTGGCCGGCCAGATCCAGCAGCGCCAGCATCGGCGCCGCCAGCACGGCCACGCTCGGTTCGCGCAGTATCGCCATGCCCAGCACCCCGCCGAAGCAGGCGGCGACGACACCCAGCAGCGCATCGATCGGCTCGCCGACCACGTCCTCGCGCGCCGCGTCGGGATCGCGCAGCCACAACCCGATCGCGACCAGCACGGCCCGCACCAGCAGCAACGCGGCACCCGCGAGCAGAATCAGCAGCGGATTCCACGCGGGGTCGTGCCAGCCGAGGATCCCGCGGGCGGCGAACACCGCGAGGGCCGTCGCCGCCGCGCCGAACAACCAGCGGTGCGGATCGGGCCGGGCCTCCAGCACGCCGTGCAGCGCGGGACCGAGCAGCAACAGGACCAGCAGGTTCGGCGGCAGGGTGAGCCCGCCCGCCGCCAGGTAGGCGATGTGCACCGTCCACGGGTCGCGGCGAATACCGCTGCGCAGGTGCAGGGACACGGAGGTGGCGACGATGACGGCGGTCGTGGTGCCGCCGAGCATCGTGAAGCGCAGCCATTCCGCGGGCGTGGGCGGCGAGTTCAACGCCAGTACCGGGAGGACCAGTCCGATGGCGGCGGCTTGGGTGAGCAGCACGTGCAGCAGTGCTGGTGCCCGGAGCCGCCATAGGGGCCACGGCGCCATGATTCCTCACGTCTCTTCCTCGCCCGGACAGGCGAGCATCCAAAGATCCGGCGGCATTCCGGAAACGCGCGAATGGCGGTGTTTCGGTTCGACCAAGTACCGGATCGGTTACTGCTCCTGAGCCTGGCATAACCCGTTCAGGCAAGGAAACCCGGCTCCTGACTCCATTCGGGTAATCCCTGTCGGTGACAACAAACACTGAGCGTGTTGATTGATGATCGGGCCACGGGACTCGATCGATGCGGCAGGATGGTCGATCGGGAAGGAGCAACCGTGGCCATGCCGAAGACCACCCCGCCACCACAACGGCTCCGCGTCGCCGATGGGCGCACGCCGTTGTGGCGCGCGCACAACTTCTTCCGCACCGTCGGACTCATTTACGCGATCGTCTGGTTCGGGATGCAGGTCCCGCACTACGAGCGCCCGGCGCTGGCGACCCTCGAAATCGTGATCATGATCGGGTGGACCGTGTTCACCGTTCGGCGGTTCCGGCACCGAGAGGGCCGCACGAACACCCTCGTGCTCATCGACCAGGTGCTGGTCTCCACGCTGTTCCTCGGCAACCAGCTGATCATGACCCCCGCGCAGTCGGACGGCATGATCCCCTCGGTGACCACCATGTGGCAGCCGTCGATGGTGACGCTCGCGGGCGTGCAGTGGGGCTGGCTGGGCGGCGGCATCTCCGGCGCGGTCTCCGCGCTGATCAACTTCCTGAACCGGGACAGCTTCGAAGCGCTGATGTTCCAGGACGCCGTGCTCCTGATCGGCTCCGGATTGCTGTACGGGCTGGCCGCCGACACCGCCCGTCGCTCCACCGAACGGCTCAGCCAGGCGTTGCGCACCGAAGCGGCGACCGCCGAACGGGAACGGCTCGCCCGCTCCATCCACGACAGCGTGCTGCAGGTGCTGGCGCGGGTGCGCAACCGCGGCGTCGAACTGGGCGGGGAGGCGGCCGAACTCGCCCGGCTCGCCGGGGAGCAGGAGATCGCACTGCGCTCCCTGGTCGCGGCCGGACCGCCCGAGCACGATCCGGGCGGCGAGATCGACCTCGTCGCCCGCCTGCAAGTGCTGCGCACCGGCAAGGTCCAAGTGTCCGTCCCGGCGACCGAGGTCCGGTTACCCGAGCAGAACGGATCGGACGTGCTCTCGATCGTGCGGGAGGCGTTGGAGAACGTCGACCGGCACGCGGGACCGGATGCCCGCGCCTGGGTCTTGCTCGAAGAGCTGCCGGACGAGATCGTGATCAGTGTCCGGGACGATGGACCTGGCATCGCCGAAGGCAGGCTGGACGAGGCGGCGGCGGAAGGACGCATGGGCGTGGCCCAGTCCATCCGCGGCCGGGTCGAGCATCTCGGCGGCACGATCTCCCTGGACACCACGCCGGGAGAAGGAACCGAGTGGGAGGTCCGGTTACCGCGCCCGACCACGCCCCCCGGCCGGGGGGCGAACGGACGGGCGAGAAAGCGGATGTTCACCCGGCGGACGGCGGATCCCGTCCGCCAGGACGCCGCCGACCCGCAGTCCGAGCCACCGCCGGGCTCCGCGACGAACCCGCCAGACCAGCGAGCCGACCCGGCACCGCGCGGAGGAGGAGAAGGATGACCGAACCGCACGTGTCGGTGATGGTGGTCGACGACCATCCGATGTGGCGCGACGGGGTGTCGCGAGATCTCGCCGAGCGCGGCTTCGAGATCCGGGCCACCAGCGGAGACGCGGTGTCCGCGCTGCGCATCGCGCGGACCGTGCGGCCCGACGTGGTGCTGATGGACCTCAACCTCGGCGACACCTCCGGGGTGGACGCCTCCCGGCAGATCACCCAGGAGATCCCGGGTACCCGGGTGCTGGTGCTGTCAGCCAGCGGCGAGCACAGCGACGTGCTGGAGGCGGTGAAAGCAGGCGCCTCCGGCTACCTCGTCAAATCCGCTTCGGTGGACGAACTGGTGGACGCCGTGCGCCGCACCGCCGCCGGGGACGCCGTGTTCACCGCGGGCCTCGCCGGGCTGGTGCTGGGCGAGTACCGGCGGATGGCGGTGTCACCGGGCACGGAAACGCAGGCCCCGCAGCTGACCGACCGGGAGACCGAAGTGCTGCGGCAGGTCGCGAAGGGACTCACCGCACGGCAGATCGCGAACAAGCTGGTCATCTCGCACCGGACCGTGGAGAACCACGTGCAGTCGACGCTGCGCAAGCTCCAGCTGCACAACCGGGTCGAACTGGCCCGCTACGCCATCGAGCACGGTCTGGACGCCGACGGCGAGGCCTCCGAGGACTGACCCGGCGGCCGTCCACAAGATCCGGCCCGATTCACCCGACCCGGCGACCACCACGGTCGCCGGGTCTTGTGCCGTTCGGCCCCTTCCCGCGATTCCCCCTGCGCAGCGGCGGTTTTCACCGCAGGTGACCGAGCAGGTCCGGCCGGTAGCCCACGCGAGTGCCGACCGCACACCGTGACGGTCAGGTGACGGGCCTGTGACGCCGGGTCTGGCGTACTTCGCCGCAGCGGTGACAACGCCGCGGTTCGAAAGTTCGCCAACTCGATGAGGAGTACGACCGTGAACGTTTTCGAGATCTCCGAGCTGGAAGTGTCCGCCGAGCTGCTGCCGAAGCGCGAGGCCCTGGGCGGCTTCAACGTCAACGACTACCTGGCCGTGGTGGCCGCAGAGAACAGCGCCACCTCCGTCGGCATCGGCGGCGACTCCGGGGCCACCGCCGAGCAGGACATCGACCTCAGCCAGGACTGACCTTTCCTGACCGCTGGGTCCGTGGCCCGGACCGTTGGGTGACCTCGGGGTTCCAGCCCCGAGGCACCTTTCCCGCGGCGATGTCGCCGCGACCTTGTCTCGCCATCTCTACTTCGTAGGAGCGCATTGTGAACTTCGAGATCTCCGAGCAGGAAGTGTCCGCCGAGCTGCTGCCTCAGCGCGAAGCACTGGGCGGCCTCAACTTCAACGACTACTTCGCCGTGGTGAGCGCGCACAACACCGCCACCTCGGTCGCCATCGGCGGCGACGCCGGAGCCACCGCCACCCAGAACGTCGACCTCGGACAAGGCTGACCTTTCCTGACCGAGTTCCCGGTCGTGCGCCGTTGAAAACCGGCGGCGCAGGGCTGGACACCACTTAGGAGGACGAATGGACCACCTGGAGCTGGCCGCGCAGCCGGCCGAGCTGCTGCCCGCCCGCGAGGCCCTCGGCGGCCTCGTCAACGTCAACGTCAACGTGCCGGTGAACATCGCCGTCGCGACAGCCGTCGGTGGCGACGCCCTCGCGCTCGCCAACCAGTACGGGTACTGACAGTAAAAGCGGATATCGGACGTGCCGGCCGGCCGGAGACGGAGCTCTTCCGTCCCCGGCCGGTTTTCCTGGAGGGGAACAATGTCAGAAGCCACCCACGTCGGGCAGGCAGCACCCACCGAGCCTGACCTTCCCACCGAGCCCGCCCTGCCCGTCGTGCCCGCGCAAAGCGCCGCACCCGCTCCGCCGGACGCGGCCCGAACCGACGGCAAGACCTCATCGCCGGCCCACACCGCCGCGCCAGGCGACGTCGCGCCGATCGCCGAGGTGGACGAGCTCTCCGTTCCGCAGCTCGCGGACGGCGTCGCGCTGTGCGGCCGCTACGAAGGCGTCGGGTACACCGAGCCGCGCTACCTCATCGCCCGCGCCGACGGGCAGATGATCCTGGTGTCCGAGCTGCTCTACCTGGTCGCCTCGCACATCGACGGCCGCCGGGACCTGCGCCAGGTCGCCGAGCGGGTCACCGCGGCCGGCGGCGCGGAGATCTCCGCGTCCGGAGTGGGCTACCTGGTCAACGACAAGCTGCACCGGCTGGGCGTGGCCGCGCTCGACGAAACGGTGGCCGAGGCGCCGCACGCGGACCCGCTGATCTCGCTGGCGATGCGCGGCGTGCTGCTGCCCGCGGGCGGAGTGCGCAAACTGGCCGCCGTGCTGGCCCCGCTGTTCCAGCCGGTCATCGTGGTCAGCGTGCTGTGCGCGATGGTCGTGGCGGACGTGGCGCTGGTGGCCTCAGGTTCGCTCGATCCGGCGTTCCACGCGTCCGTGGGCGACCCGGCGCACGTCCTGATGCTGCTCGCGCTGATCGTCACGTCCACCTTCTTCCACGAGAGCGGGCACGCCGCCGCGTGCCACTACGGCGGCGCCCGGCCCGGCGCGATCGGCTTCGGCATCCTGCTGATCTTCCCGGCGTTCTACACCAACGTCACCGACGCCTACCGGCTCGACCGGGCCGGGCGGTTGCGCACCGACCTGGGCGGGCTGTACTTCAACGCGATCTACATCCTCGCCGTGGCCGGGCTGTTCTGGGCGACCGGTTTCGCGCCGCTGGCGGTGTTCATCGTGCTCAGCCACGTGCAGATGCTCCAACAGCTGCTGCCGCTGATCCGGCTGGACGGCTACTACATCCTCGGTGACCTGGTGGGAGTGCCGAACCTGTTCGCGCACGTGCGGCCGTTCCTGCGCAAGCTGATGGGCAAGCAGCGGCCGGGAGAGCAGGTCGGCGCCGGGCTGCGCCCCCAGGTCCGGCTGCTGGTCACCTGCTGGGTGGCGGTCGTGGTACCGATGTTGTTCCTCGCGGTGGTGATGCTGTTCCTGCGGATACCCCGGTACTTGGGCACGGCGTTGCAACGCGGGCACGACTACTGGATCTCGGGCCTCGACGCGTTCGGGCAGGGCAGCGTCCTGGCCGGATTGCTGGCGGTCCTGTCGTTGTTCGTGCTGCTGCTGCCGTGGATGGGCGGTATCGCGTTCACCATCCGCGCCGGGCGCCAGCTCGGCCGCTGGTACCGCCGCAAGCACCCCCGCCACATACCGCGCCACCGCGCTCCGGTCACCCGCAACCGCTTCGGCCTCCGCACGTCATGACCTGCGGATCTGTCACCTTGCGTAGTCGTGTAACGGCACACCGACACGGCTGCGACGCCACCGGTGACGGGTCGCGCCTCAGGTGCGGCCGGTCCTTGCCGGACGAAGGGGGAACCATGAGCGAGGGACCTGCGCGCCCGATCCCGCTCCAGCGGCCGCACGCCGCGGAGCGGCTGCAGCTGACACTGCTCGGTGGGTGGTCGCTGCACTGTGACGGCGCCGGGGTGCCCGTCTCCAGCAACGGTCAGCGGCTGCTCGCACTGCTGGCGCTGCGCGGTCGGACGCAGCGGGACCTCGTCGCCGGAACGCTGTGGCCGGGCAACGACGACCAGAGTGCGCTGGCGAACCTCCGGACCACGCTGTGGCGGGTGCGCAGGCGGGTGCCGGGGGCGATCGCCGGCAACGGACCCGAGATCGAGCTGGGGGACCAGGTCTCAGTGGACGTGCACGAACTGACCTCCACGGGGGAACGGCTGCTGCGGGACGACCCGGGGGAGCCGATCGCGGACTGGGCCGCGATCGGCCACACCCTGGCCAAGCAGGATCCGCTGCTGCCCGGCTGGTACGAGGACTGGGTGCTGACCGAGCGGGAGCGGTTGCAGCAACTCCAGGTGCACGCGCTGGAGATCGCCGCGGAACGGCTGGTGCAGTCCAGCCAGCTCGCGACGGCGCTCGAAGTGGCACAAGCGGCGACCGTCGTCGAACCGTTCCGCGAGACCGCGCACTGCGCGGTGGTGGAAGTGCTGATCAAGCAGTCGAACCCTGCGCAGGCCCTGCGCCACTACCGGCGCTACGCGCAACTGCTGGACCGGGAACTGGGCATCGAACCCTCCCGGCGCCTGCGGGAGCTCGTACGGCCGATGCTCGGCGATCACGTCCGAGCCTGACGCGGATACCTGCGGTATCCGCGGGCGACGGGCTCCGCTGGGGATGGAGCTCGCCGTCCACCACGCCGGGGCGAGGTGCTGGTGTACTTCGCCCCGGCGGAGGTCTTTCGGGGTCGTTTGGCTTTGGGGGTCGGGTAGCGGAACCTCAGTTGGTCTCTCGCTGCGGGATCTTTTTCCCAAGTGGCTCCGCCACGAGGGAAAAAGCTGTCCTCGCGAGAGACCAACTGAGAACCCGCCGGTGAGCGGCTTTTCGACGTGGGCTATGCGCTGACGCGCATACAGGCACGGCCTTCGGCCGCCAGGCAAGCGGGGCTTCGCCCGCCCTTCGCGGACTTCGCCGCCAACTGCACGGCTTCGCCGCAAGGCACGGCCTTCGGCCGCGAGGCAAGCGGGGCTTCGCCCGCCCTTTGCGGGCTTCGCCGCCGAAAGCACGGCTTCGCCGTAAAGCAGGCTTGCTTCGCTTCGCCTTGGCGGGCTTCGCCGCCGACTGAACGGCTTCGCCGCAAAGCACGGCCTACGGCCGCCAGGCAAGCGGGGCTTCGCCCGCCCTTTGCGGGCTTCGCCGCCGAAAGCACGGCTTCGCCGTAAAGCAGGCTTGCTTCGCTTCGCCTTGGCGGGCTTCGCCGCCGACTGAACGGCTTCGCCGCAAGACACGGCCTACGGCCGCCAGGCAAGCGGGGCTTCGCCCGCCCTTTGCGGGCTTCGCCGCCGAAAGCACGGCTTCGCCGTAAAGCAGGCTTGCTTCGCTTGGCGGGCTTCGCTGCCGACTGAACGGCTTTGCCGCTCGGACTTGGTTCGGCGTTTTGAGGTCCGGGGTTCGGCGGGACGGTGAGTCGTCCCGCCGAGCGGGGCGGGCCTTACTGCAGGGTGGCGAAGGCGGATTCTCGGGCTCTGGCTGCGTTGGGGGCGTTCTTGGCCTCTTCGGCGGCCTTCTGGAAGGCGACCAGGGTGTGTTCTGCCAAGGCTGAGCCGACTGCGGGGACCGCGGCGGCGGCCATGGACAGGCTGCTCACGCCCAGTCCGGCGAGCACTCCCGCCAGCAGCGGGTCGGACGCCGCCTCGCCGCACACCCCGACCGGCTTGCCGAGGCGGTGCCCGGCCTGGCCGATCAGCGCCACGAGCCGCAGCAGCGCGGGCTGCCACGGGTCGTTGAGCCCGGCCAGCGCGCCCGACATGCGGTCGGCGGCGAACACGTACTGCGCGAGGTCGTTGGTGCCGACGCTGACGAAGTCGACGGCGTCGAGCAGCTCGTCGGCGGTGAGCGCGGCGGCCGGAACCTCGATCATCGCGCCTGCCCGCCCGAGCCCGGCGGCACGCACCCGATCGGCGAACCACGCGGCCTCGTCGGCGGTGGCGACCATCGGGGCCATCACCGAGACCTTCGCGCCGGAATCCTGCTCGGCACCGGCGATCGCCTCCAGCTGCCGGTCCAGCACACCGGGGCGTTCGAAGCACACCCGCAGACCGCGCACGCCGAGCGCCGGGTTCGGTTCGGTGCCCATGTCCAAGAAGGACAACGGCTTGTCGGCACCGGCATCGAGGGTGCGCACGACGACGGGGCGACCCGCGAACGGGGCGAGCACCTCGGTGTAGGCGGCGCGCTGGGTGCGCACGTCCGGTTCGCCGTCGGCGCCCAAGTAGCAGAACTCGGTGCGGAACAGGCCGACGCCTTGCGCCCCGGCGTCCACGGCCAGCCGCGCGTCCGCGGCGGAGCCGACGTTGGCGACCACGGACACGGCGTGCCCGTCGGAGGTGCCGCCGGTGCCGTTCCAGTCGGCTCGCGCATCGCGTTCCGCCGCCTGCGTGCGCACGGGTTCACCGGAGGTTTCGACGCTGCCGGTGTCGCCGTCGACGAGGACGCCGACGACGGGTGCGGCGGCGAGGATGCCGCGGGCGGCGACGACGGCGGGGATGCCGAGCGAGCGCGCCAGGATCGCGGTGTGACTGGTGGGGCCGCCTTCTTCGGTGACCAGCGCGAGCACCAGCCTCGGGTCCAGGTCGGCGGTGTCGGCGGGCGCGAGGTCGCGGGCGAGCAGCACGCTCGGCCGGTCCAGGTCGGGAACGCCGGGCGGAGTGGCGCCGAGCAGTTCGGCGATCACGCGGTCCCGGACGTCGTGGATGTCCCGGACGCGTTCGGCGAGGTAGCCGCCCGCGTTGCGCAGCGCGTCGGCGAAACCGTTCGCGGCCTCGTGCACCGCGCGCGGCGCGGGGAGCGCGTTGTTCGTGACGAGTTGCTCGGCTTGGGACAGCAGCGCCGGATCGAGCGCCATGGCGGCGGTCGTCTCCAGCACTGCCTTGGCCTCACCACCGACCGAGCCCGCCCGTTCGAACAGGCGGTTCGCGACGGCTTCGGCGGCCGGGCGGATGCGACGCGCCTCAGCTGCGGCGTCGGCGGGCGCGGGGGCGGCGGCCGGTTCGGGTAGGGCCTCGGCGACCCTGGCGACCGGGCCGGATGCTCGGCCGGAACTCACTCCGACACCAGTGAACAGCGACATGGTCTAGACCATACCCTTCTCTTGCGGCCTCTCCTCGATCGTAGGCACCGCTCATCCGATCGGCCTGGAAACGCACCTCCTGAACGGGCACGCCAGGTGAATTCGCGGCCCGGTACGTACCCGTACGGAGCAGCGATTCCACTAACCGATGAGTAACCGATGAGTAGCCATACGGATCCCGCCGGACCCCTTCGGCCGACAGAGTGTGCTCATGGCAACACAGCGCACAGCACGCACGATCGCAGGCCCCACTTCCGACCTCGACAAGCTCGCCGATCCGATCGACCGGATCGCCGTGATGTTCGCCGAGCTGGGGACCGAACTCGGCGTGCTCGGGGAGCAGCTTCGCGGGCCGAACGCGAAGCGCGCAACAACAACTGGGGAAAACACGACGAACACCGAAGGTGACACCGTGAACACTGGGGAACGCAGCATCCGCATCGGTGGCCCGACCGCCGCACCACCCGACCGGCCAACACCACCGGACCGACCAACACCAGCCGGCCAGGCGCCGGGGAGCAGACGGGCGCGACCGGCCGTCCCGGACCGGATCCCGCTCCCGGAAGCGACGATCCACACCGGATCCGCACCGATTCCCGGAGAACCCGTCGACACCAGTTTCGCAGAACCGACGCAGACCCCGGCCGCGCAAGCGGCCGGGGCTGCCCCGTATTCGGGGACCTTTTCCACACCGCAAAACCGCCGATCCGACACCGATCACCGGGAACAGCGCGCTCGGCGGTCCGGCTCCACGGGACACGTTGACGCGGTCGGCCTCGACACCGCCCGCGCGGGGAATCCCGCCGCGCACGCCCGCGCTCAGCCCGACGGCTTCCTGACCTGGCTGAACCAGCCGGTCGGCGGCGAGCAGGCAACAGCCGGGACGCCCGCGCGCGCCGAGCCGCTGTTCCCGCCGAAGCCCCCGCTGCTGGACCGGCTCGCGAACTGGACGTCCCGGCAAGGCACCCGCCTGCTCGCCTGGTCCGGCGCCGCGATCACCCTGCTCGGCGTTGTGCTGCTGATGGTGATGGCGGTGCAGAACGGATGGATCGGCCCGCTCGGCCGCGTCGCGGGCGGCGCCGCGCTCGGCACGCTGCTGCTCGGCTCCGCGTTCCGGGTTCGGCACCGGTCCGCCGTCGCGGGCGCCTTCGCGCTGGCCGCCACCGGTATCGCCGTGCTGTACCTGGACGTGCTGGCGGCCACCGCGCTCTACGACTTCCTGCCCGCACCCGCCGGACTCGCCGCCGCGCTGGTGCTGGCCGTGCTCGGGCTGTGGCTCGCCGACCGCTGGCGATCCCAAGCCCTGGCCATCGGTGTGGTGCTCAGCTGCGCACTGTGCGCGCCGCTGCTGTTCGGCCCCGTGCTGCGCGAGCCCACCGCCACTGCGCTGCTGACCGCTTTCCTGGTCGTGCTGAAGATCGCCGCGACGCCGGTGCAGGTGCGCCGAGCCTGGCGCGGACTCACCGCGGCCGCTGCCGTTCCGGCGATCCTCGCCGCCCTCATCTCCGACGGCCACGCCCTGGTCACCGGCTCGCCGTGGGCCGCGGCGTGGGCCGCACTCGCCGTCACCGGCACCGGACTCGCGTTGGCCGTGATCAGCGCGCACCACCGTCCCCGCGATCCCCTCGCGGTCGCCCTGCTGATCACCGCCGCGACCCCGACGCTGCTGGCCGCGCCGATGCTGGGACGCGCAGCCGCCCTCGGGTTCCTGGCGTTCGTCGCCGCGCTGTACTTCGCGGTGTGGTGCGCAGGCCGATTCGGCAGGCTGCCCGCCGTGCTCGGCGTCGTCGCGGGCGGCATGTGCGCCGCGACCGTCTTCCAGGCCACGTTGCTGGTGGCCGGTGGATCGGGACGCTCGCTGAGCCTGCTCGCCGAAGCGCTGGTGCTGGCACTGCTCGCGCACCGGCTGCGCGGCAAAGGACTGCTGCTGGGAGCCACGCTGTTCGGCG
This sequence comes from Saccharopolyspora gloriosae, assembly GCF_022828475.1. Taxonomy (GTDB): domain Bacteria; phylum Actinomycetota; class Actinomycetes; order Mycobacteriales; family Pseudonocardiaceae; genus Saccharopolyspora_C; species Saccharopolyspora_C gloriosae_A. The sequence goes on from NZ_CP059557.1 coordinate 6,842,830, forward strand.
CGATGGGAGTGCTGATCGCGCTGGTGTCCGAAGTGCCGCCGACGCTGTTCCTGACGTTCGGCGCCGAGCCGTACCTGTCCGGCGGGACCTCCGCGATGATCTCCGGGCTGGCGGCGTTCCTGCTGGTCGGCGCCACCAGCTCCGCCGTCACCTGGTCGGCCGTCCGGCTGGACGTGCTGCCGCGCACGCCGCAGGCAGTGCTGCCCGCCGCGATCGGCCTGCTCTACGGCGGCGGCGGGACGGTGCTGACGCTGAGCCTGCTGGTCGCGCCGAACGACACCGGTTTCCTGGCCGGACACGCCCTGATCACCGTGTCCTGGATGATGCTGGCGTTCCTGTCGCTGCTGCGCGGAATCCACTCGGTGCCGCCGCGCGTCGCCGGATTCGTACTGGTCGGAGTCGCGTTGACGAAACTGCTCGTGTTCGACCTCTCGGCGCTGTCAGGACTGGTCCGGGTGCTGGCGTTCCTCGCGGCCGGACTCATCCTGCTCGCCGGTGGAACCCGCTACGCCCGGCTGATCGCCGAACGCGACGAACGCCCGGCCGAGGTGTGAGGACCGCTCGCCGACAGATCGACGCGTCGCCCTGTCGGCGAGCGGACATGTGTCCATGTCGACAAATCGCTACATCGCCCAACGCGCCGGACGCCGGACCGGTCGCTGAGCATTCGGTGCAGCCCAGGCCACCGAACACCGACCGCCCCCACCCTTTCGGGCGTAGTTCTTGACCAAGTGGCATCCACTGGGCACGCACGCGCGTCAAACTGGATGTGTTGCTGCTCGCCGGTATCGCGCCACCGACGATCAACAACCCCAGGAGCCGGCCGTGACGCCCCCCGTACGGCCGGCCCTGGTCTAACTTTCTTGGGGGGGCTGGGCTCTTTTTGCTTGGGTGGTCGGGTAGCGGAACCTCAGTGAGCCTCTCGCTGCGGGATCTTTTTCCCGAGTGGCTCCGCCACGAGGGAAAAAGCTGTCCTCGCGAGAGGCTCACTGAGAACCCGCCGGTGGTCGGCTTGATTGCGTGGGCTATGCGCTTCGCGCATACAAGCACGGCTGCGCCGCAAGGCACGGCTTGCTTCGCTGCCGCAAGGCACGGCCTTCGGCCGCAAGGCACGGCTTCGCCGCAAGGCACGGCCTTCGGCCGCAAGGCACGGCTGCGCCGCAAGGCAAGCGGGGCTTCGCCCGCCCTTCGCGGGCTTCGCCGCCGACTGCGTGGCTTCGCCGCAAGGCAGGCCTTCGGCCATTCGGCGGTTACCTTCGCAGCCCTTTACGGGCTTCGGCGCCGACGCGCTGCTTTCGCTGCAAGGGGTCGGGTCAGTGGTCCGTGCGGCGTAGGCCCAAGGCGTTGAGGGTTCCGGACACGATGCCGGGCTTGGTCTCCGGGAGCAGTTCCGGGGCGTGCTCGCGGACCGCGTCCAGGACCTGGGAAGCGGAGGGGTTCACTGCGGACCAGTCGCCGAGCACCACGGTCGGCACTGTTTCGTTGCCGTCGGCGAGCGCCCGCACTGCGGCCGCGGCACCCTGCTCCTGCCAGATGTCGATCTCGCGGAACTCCAGTTCCTGACGTCGCAAGCCCGCGCGCAGCGAAGTGCAGAACGGGCAGCCCGGCCTGGTGTAGACGATCAGTTCCGCGGCGGTCCCGCCGCCGTCCGTACGCTCACCGTCCGGTTGCGCCGTGCTCATCGCCCACACCCTTCTGTTCCGGGTGATCACCGCGAATACGGACGGTGATCCACTGCCCCTCGCCGACGCCAACACCCCGACTGCGCGGGATATTCCGGCATAGCGGGAAAGGGCCACTCCGGAGGACCGGCCGCTACGAACCGTTACGGTGCGTGCAACGTCGTCAAACCACACCCCCATGCGGCGGCAGACTCGATGGAGCAACCCACCATGAGCCAGGGCACCCGGCGGGAGCGCATCCGTGCGGCCACCGAAATGGAGATCCGCGAGCACGCTCGCGCGCTGCTCGTCACCAAGGGGCGGGACGCGGTGACCCTGCGGGCGATCGCCCGCGAACTCGGCATCACCGCACCCGCGCTGTACCGCTACTACGACTCGCGGGAAGACCTGCTCCGACAGCTCGGCGACGACATCTGCACCGACCTCGTCAGCGAACTCACCGAACGGCTGCAAAGCGTGGAATCCGCTGACTTCCGCGGCCGGCTGAACTCGGTGTGCCACGGCTTCCGCGGCTGGGCACTGGCGCATCCGAAGGAATTCGCGCTGGTCTTCGCCACCCGCGCCGACGAGACCTCGGAACCGGAGGGCGGCGCCGCGCACCAGGACGGCTCCGACGACCGGTTCGCGAGCGTGTTCATGCGCATCATCGGGCCGTTGATCGTGGAGAGCACGAATCTGGTGCACCACGACGCCGCGCCTGCCGGACTGCACTGCGAACTCGCGTCGAACCAGCAGTCGCTCACCCGAGCCTTCTCCGAGGAGGGCATCAACATGCCCGCGGAGGCGTTGGACACCAACGCGGTCTACGTCCTGCTGCGCTGGTGGGTGCGGTTGTACGGGCACGTCGCGCTGGAAGTGTTCGGGCGGTTCCCGTTCACCCTGGTCGACGCGGATCGGCTCTACGACTCGCTGCTCGACGAACTGGCCGCGGAGATCGGCATCGCCTGAGCCCGCAGCGGACATCCGGGCGAAGACGCTGCACCACGAGGGGAGGTTGCCTCCCGATCGGGGATCTCACTTCTTCCCGCCCGGAAGCATCCCGTGTCGCCGCAGCGCGTCTTAGTGATCACAGAAGGCAACACCGATCGCTAGGAGCAACCACCGTGGCCATTTCGTCGAAGTTCCGCCGCGTCGCCACCGCCACCGCGCTCGGCGCCCTGGTCGGCGGGGGTGCGCTGCTCACCGCGGGCGCGGCCACCGCGGCGTCCTCCGAGCCCTACCCCTGGTGCGTTCCGAACGACCTGAACGTCTCGGTGGCCGAGCGGCCCGCACCGGACGACGGCCGACTGTTCGCGATCACCTTCGAGGCGAAGCCGGGAGTGTCCTGCGAGGTACAGGGCGCCCCGTCGGCCCTGACCTTCTTCAACGGCCAGACGGCGCAGGACCTCGACGTGATCGCCCCGGAACCGGGTTCGACGCAGGCCTACACGATCGACGAACAGCACCCCGGCGTCGCCTACGTGGCGACGCCCGCGGAGTCGTCCGATCCGACACCGGCCACGTCGATCAACTTCAACCTGCCCCAGGGCGGCGGGACCACCGCTGACTGGCCGACGGCGATCGACGGCCCGGTGCGCATCGGCAACATCGGACCGCAGGTGAGCTGAGCAGGGGAGCGGGGGACCGTGCGGCCAGGGCCTGCGAGAGGGAAGAGCAGATCCCTGGCCGCACGTGTGACACCCCTTATTTTCCCGGCCCGACCGGGTCTACCTTGATTCGGCGCGGCCAGCCGCATTCCTCGGGGTGATGCGGACCCGCGCCGAATCAAATCTCCCGGGAACTCGACGAGTCCCCGAAGCATGATCTTTTGATCGTTGTCCCGTCAGCGAAGCCGATGAGCAGCGACCAGCTTGAGCACAAGGAACACCGGCGGGTTCTAGATGCTTCCTCGCGAAGGTCGGCGTTTCCCTCGTGGCGGACTTGGGACAATGATCCCGCAACGAGGGAGCAACCGAGGTTCCGCTACCCGGCCCGCTACACAGGCCATTCCCAGAACCCGCCTCAGCGACCGAAGTCCTGGGTCCAGTTCCAGTTGGTCGTCTCCACTCCAACGCCGATGCTCTTGAGCGAGCAGTCGAGAATGTTGCGCTTGTGCCCGTCGGACTTCATCCAGGCGTCCATGACCTGTTCGGCGCTGCTCTGTCCAGCGGCGATGTTCTCCGAGCCGGGTGACGGGTGACCGGCGTTCTTGATCCGCTGGTCGAAGGTCGCGCCTTCGGGAGTCGTGTGCGAGAAGTAGCCGCGGGCGGCCATGTCCGAACTGTGCCCGTTCGCGGCGTTGGTGAGCCGCTCGTCCTCGGTGAGCGGTTCGCAACCTGCTCCCGCCCGAGCCTGGTTCACCAGTTCGACGACGCGCTGCTGCTGCCCGGTGTCAGCGGCGAAGGCCTGGGCCGGCATCGCGACGCCGGCTCCGAGCGCTACCGCTGCGAGCCCCGACGCGATTACGGAACGTTGCAAATTGGTCCATGCCATGGGGCCGAAAACTACCCAAGGCGGGTGAGATAGTTCCGTTATATGTGCCCCATGACACAGATCAAGACACAATCCGTGCTCAAATCTCTGTCGATCTTTTAACCCACACGGGCGTACGCAGGCTGCTCGCATCCGCCACGGCGCGGTTCCGGATCAGTGGGACCCGCGGAACGATCCGCCCATTTCGGGTCGATCGAATTCGCGGATCGACCTGGTGGATCAGCCGGAATTCGCGTTCATCGGTACAACAGCACAAAAAGAATGGCCCGTTCGACCGAAGGAATCGGATCGAACGGGCCACCTCAGGAAAGGATCAGGCGCGAGTCCGGTCGTGCTCGCGCTGCACGTCCTGGCGAGCCGCCTCGGCGCCGGTCGCGATCGGAGCGGTGATCCACTGGCGCGGCAGGCCGAACGCCTCCACCAGCTCCACCGCGTGCGGCCGAAGCCCCTGGCACAGGCCGTTCACCCCTTCCGTCACCGCCTTGGCTCGACGTGGCGTGATCCGCTCGTGCTCCAGGAACCAGCCCCGGTCCTCCTCGATCGTGGCGAGCACGTACAGATCGCAGACCCGCTCCAGCAGCTGCGCGGTCGGACCGTCCTCGCAGCGTTCGATGCCCGCGACGAACGCCTCCAGCACCACCCGGTCGATGTGCACCCGAGCCGCCCGCAGCACGTGGTCCTGGGCGTTGTTGAACACCTCGAACGGATCCGCGTCCTTGCCGGTGGCCCGCCGCAGCCTGCGGGCGACACCGTCGAGCACATGGCGCTCGCGGTCGTCGAACAGCTTGAGCTGCCAGCCGCGGTCGAACACCGCTTCCTCGTCGTCTCGCTGAGCGGCGTCGATCAGGCGCTGCACCAGGGACTTCGCCGCGGTGCGCTCGATGACCGTGCCGACGAACTGGTCCGCGACGAACCGCGCCACCTCCAAGGTGCCGAGCTCGCCGAACTGGTCCTTGTAGTCCGTCAGCAGCCCCTTCGCGACCAGCTGCAGCAGGACGGTGTTGTCACCCTCGAACGTGGTGAACACGTCGGTGTCGGCCTTGAGCTGCGGCAGCTGGTTCTCCGCCAGGTAGCCGGCGCCGCCGCACGCCTCGCGCGCCGCCTGGATCGTGCTCGTCGCGTGCCAGGTGCTCAGCGCCTTGATCCCGGCGGCCCGCGATTCCAGTTCCCGCTGCGCCCGCTCGTCCCCGGAACCCGACACCTCGTGCAGCGTCTGCACCAGCTGTTCCTGCGCGAAGTGCAGCGCGTAGGACTTCGCCAACGCGGGAAGCAGCTTGCGCTGGTGGCCGAGGTAGTCGAGGACGACGGTCTCCTCCTCGGTGCCCGGCCGGTCGAACTGCCTGCGCGCCGTGCCGTACCGCAGCGCGATCTCCAGGGCGAGCTTCGCGGCGCTGCCCGCGGTCCCGGCCACCGAGATCCGGCCGCGGATGAGCGTGCCGAGCATGGTGAAGAAGCGCTTGCCGGTGCTCTCGATCGGGCTGCTGTAGGTGCCGTCCGCGGCCACGTCGCCATAGCGGTTGAGCAGCGCCTCCCGCGGCACCCGCACCTGGTCGAAGGTGATGCGCCCGTTGTCGACACCGTTGAGCCCGGCCTTGCGGCCGCAGTCGGACAGGTGCACGCCCGGTTCGGCCGCACCGGACTCGTCCCGGATCGGCACCATCAGCGCGTGCACGCCGTGGCGTTCGCCGCCGGTGATGAGCTGGGCGAACACCACCGCCATCCGGCCGTCGCGGGCGGCGTTGCCGATGTACTCCTTGCGCGCCGACTCGTGCGGGGTGTGCACCACGAACTCTTCGGTCGCCGGATCGTAGGTGGCGGTGGTGCGCAGGTGCTGCACGTCCGAGCCGTGGCCGGTCTCGGTCATCGCGAAGCAGCCCGGCAGGTCCAGGTTCATGATCGAGGGCAGGTAGCGCTCGTGGTGGCGCTCGGTGCCCAGCGCCTGCACGGCGCCGCCGAACAGGCCCCACTGCACGCCTGCCTTGACCATCAGCGACAGGTTCCCGGCCAGCATCTCCAGCGAGACGACGGAGCCGCCGACGTCGCCGCGGCCGCCTTGCGCGACGGGGAAGCCGATCTCGGGGATGCCGCTTTTGACCAGCAGGTGCAGCTGTTCGAGGGTGTGCGCGCGATGCGATTCGGTGTCCAGGTGATCGCCGGGCGGCAACTCGGTGCTTTCGAGTTCTTCGCGCACCTTGGCGCGGACGCCGGCCCAGCGCCCGTCGAGCAGGTTCGCCAGTTCGGTCGCGTCGAACCGGGCCGGTGCCTTCGGGATGTCCATGCCAGCCTCCACAGGTCTGGTGCCGTCTCGATCAAGCGTAGTTACTCGTCAGTAGCTCAGCTATGTGACCTCTCTCGCCACTGTCCACGGATCAACGCGAAACGGCCCGCTCACCGGAGAACAGGTGAGCGGGCCGTGCGCGTCGTGGCGAAGTCAGGCGACGACGTTGACCAGGCGACCGGGAACGACGATGACCTTGCGCGGCTCCTTGCCCTCCAACGCGGCCACCACCTTCTCGTCCGCCAGCGCGGCCGTGCGCACCTCGTCCTGCGAGGCCGAAGCGGGCACCACGACCCGCGACCGGACCTTGCCGTTGATCTGGATCGGGTACTCGGCCGTGTCCTCGACCAAGTACTCCTCCGCCGCCACCGGGAACGGGCCGTGGGCCAGGCTGCCGTCGTGCCCCAGCCGCGACCACAGCTCCTCCGCCAGGTGCGGAGTCAGCGGAGCCACCATCAGCACCAGCGGCTCCACCACCTGACGCGGCGTGCCCGCCGCACCGGAGTACGTCTTGGTGATCCGGTTGTTCAGCTCGATCAGCTTCGCCACCGCGGTGTTGAAGCGCAGCGCGTCGAAGTCCTCGCGCACCCCGTCGATCGTCTTGTGCAGCGCGCGCAGCACCTCGTCGTCGGGCTGCTCCTCGGTGATCCGCAACTCACCGGAGCTCTCGTCGACGACGTTGCGCCACAGCCGCTGCAGGAACCGGTGCGAGCCGACGACGTCCTTGGTCGCCCACGGCCGCGAGGTGTCCAGCGGCCCCATCGCCATCTCGTACAGCCGCAGCGTGTCCGCGCCGTAGGCGTCGGCCATCTCGTCCGGGGAGACGGAGTTCTTCAGGCTCTTGCCCATCTTCCCGTACTCGCGACGCACCTCCTCGTCACCGAAGAAGAACTTGCCGTCGCGCTCCTCGACCTCGTCCGCGGGCACGTACACGCCGCGGGAGTCGGTGTAGGCGAACGCCTGGATGTAGCCCTGGTTGTACAGCCGCCGGTAGGGCTCCTCCGAGCTCAGGAAGCCCAGGTCGAACAGCACCTTGTGCCAGAACCGCGAGTACAGCAGGTGCAGCACCGCGTGCTCCACGCCGCCGACGTACAGGTCCAGGCCGCCCGGGTCGTCCGCGCCGTGCGTCTGCGGCCGCGGCCCCATCCAGTAGCGCTCGTTGGCCGGGTCGACGAACTCGGAGTCGTTGACCGGGTCGATGTAGCGCAGCTGGTACCAGCAGGAACCGGCCCACTGCGGCATCACGTTGGTGTCGCGCCGGTAGTCCTTGAGCCCGTCGCCCAGGTCCAGTTCGACCTCGGCCCACTCGGTGGCCTTCGCCAGCGGCGGCTCGGGACGGCTGTCGGCGTCCTCCGGGTCGAAGGTGCGCGGCGAGTAGTCCTCGACCTCGGGCAGCACGACCGGCAGCGAGCTCTCCGGCACGCCCAGCGGCTCGCCGTCCTCGCCGTAGACGATGGGGAACGGCTCGCCCCAGTAGCGCTGCCGGGCGAACAGCCAGTCCCGCAGCTTGTACTGCACCGTGCCGCTGCCGTGGCCGCGCTCGGCCAGCCAGTCGATGACGGTGCTCTTCGCCTCGTCCAGACCCAGGCCGTTGAGGTCCAGGCCTGCTTCGGGATTCGCGGAGTTGATCCGCGGCCCGTCACCGGTGAAGGCGCCGTCGACGTGGTCGTCGGTGGGCTGCACGGTGCGCACCACCGGCAGCTCGAAGGCCTGCGCGAAATCCCAGTCGCGAGTGTCCTCGCCGGGCACCGCCATGATCGCGCCGGTGCCGTAGCCCATCAGCACGTAGTCGGCGACGAACACCGGGATCTGCGTGCCGTTGACCGGGTTGGTGGCCCAGGCGCCGGTGAACACGCCGGTCTTGTCCTTGTTCTCCTGGCGGTCCAGGTCGGACTTCATCGACGCGGTGCGCCGGTAGTCCGCCACGGCCTGCGCCGGGGTGGGGGCGCCGCCGGTCCAGCCGTCGCGGGTGCCCTCCGGCCACTCGGCGGCGGTCAGCTCGTCCACCAGCGGGTGCTCCGGCGCCAGCACCAGGTAGGTCACGCCGAACAGCGTGTCCGGCCGGGTGGTGAACACCTCGATGCGCTCGGCGGAACCGTCCAGCTCGAACGAGACGTTCGCGCCCTGCGAGCGGCCGATCCAGTTCCGCTGCATGCTCTTGACCTTGTCCGGCCAGTCCAGCCGGTCCAGGTCGTCCACCAGGCGGTCGGAGTACGCGGTGATCCGCATCATCCACTGCTTCAAGTTGCGGCGGAACACCGGGAAGTTGCCGCGTTCGGTCAGGCCGTCGGCGGTGACCTCTTCGTTCGCCACGACCGTGCCCAGGCCGGGCGCCCAGTTCACCGGCGCCTCCGACAGGTACGCCAGCCGGTAGGAGTCGATCAGCTTGCGCTGCTCGGTGCGGCTCAGCTCGCTCCACGAACGCCCGTCCGGGGTGGCGCGCTCGCCGTCGGCGAACTGCTTCTCCAGCTCGGAGATCGGCCGTGCGCGGCCCTTGCCACCGTCGGCTTCGGTGTCGTACCAGGCGTGGAAGACCTGCAGGAAGATCCACTGCGTCCACTTGTAGAACTCGATGTCCGTGGTCGCGATCCGGCGGCGCTCGTCGTGGCCCAGGCCCAGCCGGCGGATCTGGCGCAGGTAGCGCTCGATGTTCTGCTCGGTGGTGGTCCGCGGGTGGGTGCCGGTCTGCACCGCGTACTGCTCGGCGGGCAGGCCGAACGCGTCGAAGCCCATCGTGTGCAGCACGTTGCGGCCCAGCATCCGGTGGAACCGGGCGTAGACGTCGGTGCCGATGAAGCCCAGCGGGTGCCCGACGTGCAGTCCCGAACCCGACGGGTACGGGAACATGTCCTGGATGAACAGCTTGTTCGCCGCGTCCAGTTCGGACTCGGTGCGCAGCGGCCCTGCCGGGTTCGGCGCGTGGAAGGTGCCGAGTTCTTCCCAACGCTGCTGCCAGCGCTGCTCGACCCGCGCCGCCGTCTCCGCGGTGTAGCGGAACCGGGGCGTCTCCTCACTCCCGTTCACCGAGCTCCCCGTCGACGGATCTCCCGTCGGCTCGCTCGTCACGCCTGCTTCCTGGCCGCTCATCACCTGCGTTTCCTTCCCTGCTCACCGCGCGGATCGCACACCCCCAGTGTGCCGCCCGCGCCCAACCGATTTTCCGCGGCCCGTCCCTGCCGGGGGCCGGGGCCGCGCAGACCGCCCGCCATCGGTCGTGCGCAACGAGACGCACCGCGGATTGACAGTGCGGGAGCGGAACTCTCTAACCTGATCACCAGCAGCGGAGCCGCCCTGGCCATCAAGCGGGGCGGGACGCAAAACGCCCCAGGTGGCATGCGCGCTGAGCGCAGAGGCGAACCTGGGGCTTACGCCGCCACTTTAGCACAACCGCGGCGCGTCCTGATCACTTCACGACTCGGGGGGACCGATGTCCGGCGAACGGCCCGCCTGGATCCACAGCACGCTGTCCGCGGCGCGCTTCCAGCGATACCTGACCGCCGCGAACGGGGATCACCCCGGCGCCCTCCGGCTGTACCAGTGGAACCTGGACGTCTCCGCCGCCTTCTACGGGCCGCTGCACTGGCTGGAGATCAGCCTGCGCAACGGGGTGCACGAGCGGTTGCGCGCCCACTTCGGCAGCGCGCAGTGGTGGGAGCTGGTGCAGCTGACCGACTACGGCAGGCGCGCGGTCACGAAGGAGCACGCCAAGCTGAAGCGGCAGAAGCAGGCCGGGTTCACCGCCGACGATGTGGTGGCGAAGCTGTCGCTGGGGTTCTGGGTGTCGCTGACGAGCAAGGGGCGCGGCTACGACCGGACGCTCTGGGTTCCCGCGCTGCACGGCGCGTTCCCGCAGTTCCGCGGCCCCCGGCGGGAGTTGCACGAGCGGTTGTCGCGCCTGCTGGAACTGCGCAACCGCATCATGCACCACGAACCGATCTTCCACCTGGACCTGCCGGGGCGGCGAGCGGAGATCTACCGCGTGCTGGGCTACCTCTCGCAGACGCTGCCCGTGCAGGCGCAGCGCTACGACCGCGTCCCCGAGCTGTGGGACGAGCGGCCGTGGGAAGGCGAGGGCTCCGCCGATCCGCGGTGACCGCTCAGCGCAACGCCAGCACGATGAGCCGGGTGGTCTGGGCGGGGGAGAAGTTGTTGTCGCTGACCAGGGCGAGCGTGCGTTCACCGGTGGGCAGTCGCGGCCCCCACGTGATGCCTTCGACGTTGTCGACGGTGCCGGGCTCGAACCGTCCGAGGTCCGCGAGCAGCCGCTTGTGCACCGGGCGGACCGGTGCGTCGCGCAGCGAGGGCACGTCCTTGACGTCGTCCGAACCGCGCAGGTCCGCTTCGTAGATCCGGATGGAGTTGCCGACTCCTTCGACGTAGGCCCGCTCCAGCACGAGGTAGCGGTCGTCGCCGGCGGCGAGCACGGCCGCGATCCCGTTGTCACCGGGTTCGCCGTCGGATTCGGCGAAGACCGGGTCGATCGGATAGGCGTGCTGCGAGAGCACCCGCCCGCCGCGGTCCTGCACGGTGATCCGGCTGAGCGCGCCGTGCTCGGTCGTCGGCGGGTCACCGTCCTGCAGCAGCGCGGACTCGACCGCGTTGACCACCAGCGAACCGCCTGCGGCGAACGTGAGGGACTCCAGCGATTCGTTGCGCCGCGGACCCGCGTCCGGTTCCACGGCCAGGTTCGGTGGCAGCGGCAGCTCCGCCCGGAACGCGCCGCCCGGGGCCGCCGACCGGATCGACGGGTCGATCAGCTGCTGGTCCCGTTCCCCTTCGCTGGTCCACCACAGGTCGTGCGACCACGGGTCGAAACGGATCTCCTCCGGGTCGACGGTGGTGCCGTCCGCCGCGGAGATCGGCGGATAGGTGGCGCCGTCCGGACGCCGGAACGGGTGGGTCCCGGTGAGATTCCACGCGTCGATCCCATCGGGCTCGATCTCGACGTCCGCGGTGTAGAAGCGGGCCGGGTTCTTCTCGGACCGGTCGTCGCTGATGAACACCCACTGCCCGGTGCGCGGGTCGAAGTCCAGGCCGGAGAGGCCGCCGACGGCGGTGCCCTGGAACGTCGTCCCCCACGGCAGGGTCCGCTCGCCCAGCAGGCGCACCCCGTCCGGGGCGGCGGGCCGGGCCGGTGCGGCGCACGCCGTCGGTGCCGCCGCCATCGAGAGCACCGCCGCGGCCAGCACGACGCGGAGCCGGTTCGAGATCATGTGACCCAGCGAACCTCATCCAGGTAGCGAACAGATGTCGGAAATGCAGCGGCCGTACCCTGTCCAGGTGATGGCTGTGCAGGTGATCTTGTGTGCGTTGCTCGTGGTGCTCGGAGCGGCGCTGGTGTTCATCGGATGGCGCGGACTGCGAAGCCAGCTGCCGCCGAACCGCTACGTGGGCGTCCGCACCCCGGCGACGATGAGCAGCGAAGCGGCGTTCGAGCTCGGCAACCGGGTCGCCGCCCCCGCGATGCTGGCGGGCGGCGCCGTCGCGATCCTCGCGGGCGTGTCCGAACCGCTGCTGAGCACGGTCACCAGTGCCGTGCTGGTCGCGGTGCTCGGCATCGTCGGAGCGTTCGCCCTGATGGTCGTCGGCGGAGTCCTCGGCAACAAGGCCGCCGAAGCGATGCCCGCCCCGGCGACGGCGGGTTGCTCGGGCTGCCCCGGCGGCTGCTGCGGCTGAGCTCTCCCCACTTCGACACGACGCCCGCGCCCCACTAGCGCGGGCGTTCTGCTTCGGCGGGGGTTCAGTTGAGCTTCACGTCGCCGGGGTGGGTGGCCAGGAACGCCAGCGGAGTGCTCTGCCTGCGCAGCACTCGTCCCCACAGGTCCGCATCGGGAGCCGCGATCACGTCGTCCGGCAGCGCGGGGACCACGATCCAGTCGCCGCGTTCGATCTCGCCCGCGAGTTGCTTGGCGTCCCACCCGGCGTAGCCGGCGAAGAACCGAAGCCCGCGTGCTCGCGGCACCAGATCGTCGGGGTCACCGTCGAGGTCCACGAGTCCGACCGGGCCGCGCACGCCGACCATGCCGGAGATCCGCGCGACGTCCTCACCGGCGCGGAGCGCGGCCAGGCAGATCGCCGTCCGCTGCTCCACCGGTCCGCCGACGTACAGCGACGGCGGTTCGCTGGCGTGCGGCGCCCACTGCGGCAGCACGTCGCTGACGGCGACCTCGCTGGGCCGGTTCAAGATGACGCCGAGAGTGCCCTCGCCCCGGTGGTGGATGATGTAGACCACCGTCCGGCGGAAGTTCATGTCGAGCAGCTGCGGGGCAGCCACCAGCAGCGTCCCCGGCTCGACCTCCGCGTCTGATTCCACCTCCGCATGATCGCAGAGCGGAGGGCCGCCTGGCGTGACCGTGCCGCGAACGCGTTGGATTTCCGGGCGATGCAGCCGTTCAGTCGTATCCGACTACTGCGAACAGTCGTTATTGCACACTTGAATGTCGTATCGAGTATTAATATAACTCGCTGACCAGCATCGACGCGTCAGCCGACCAAGTCCGGAGTGCGACCGGAGATCAGTGAGCGGGTACGAACCACGAACGGCCGCGTCACGAAGCCCACGTCGCCCCAACCGCGCAACGCCCCGCCCGGTCCGGCCCCGGATCAGGCCTCGCCGGGGACCTCGATGCCCTGCTCGGCGGCCCAGCGGTACAGCTCGGCGACGGCCTCGTCATGGTCCATCGGGCCGCGATCCAGCCGGGCGTTCTTCAAGTGCTTCCACGCCCGGCCCACCTGCGGTCCCGGCTGCACCCCGAGCAGCCGCATGATCTCGTTGCCGTCCAAATCCGGGCGGACCCGAGCCAGGTCCTCGTCCGCGGCGATCCGGGCGATCCGCTCCTCGAGATCGTCGTAGGAACGCTGCAGCGCGTTCGCCTTGCGCTTGTTCCGGGTCGTGCAGTCGGCCCGGACCAGCTTGTGCAGCCGGGGCAGCAGCGGACCCGCGTCGGTCACGTACCGGCGCACCGCCGAATCCGTCCACTGGCCCTCGCCGTAACCGTGGAACCGCAGGTGCAGGTACACCAGATCGCAGACCTGGCTGACGATCTCCTTCGAGTAGCGCAGCGCCCGCAGCCGCTTGCGGGCCATCTTGGCGCCGACCACCTCGTGGTGGTGGAAGCTCACTCCGCCTCCCGGCTCGAACCGCCGCGTGCCCGGCTTGCCGATGTCGTGCAGCAACGCCGCCATCCGCAGCACCAGATCCGGTTCGCCGTCCGGGTCCGCCGCCCGCTCCAGGTCGATGGCCTGCTCCAGCACGACCAGCGAGTGCTCGTAGACGTCCTTGTGCTGGTGATGCTCGTCGATCTCCAGCCGCATCGCCGAGACCTCGGGCAGCACGTGCTCGGCCAGCCCGGTGTCGACCAGCAACTCCACGCCCTTGCGCGGGAACTTGCCGCACAGCAGCTTCGAAAGCTCCGCCTGCACCCGCTCCGGGGTGATCCGGGCCAGCTCGTCGGCCATCTCCCGCATCGCCGCGAGCACCCGCTCGGCCGGTTCGAACCCGAGCTGCGACGCGAATCGGGCGGCTCGCAGCATCCGCAGCGGGTCGTCGGCGAACGACTCCTGCGGTGTGGCGGGCGTGTCCAGCCTGCCGTTCGCCACGTCCTCCAGGCCCCGTGCAGGTCCACGAACTCGCGCCGGCCCAGCTCGATGGCCATCGCGTTCACCGTGAAGTCGCGCCGCAGCACGTCGCCCTCGATGGTGTCGCCGAACGCCACTTCCGGGTTGCGGGTCACGCCGTCGTAGCTGTCGGCGCGGAACGTGGTGATCTCCACGGTGGTGCCGCGCTTGTAGGCCCCGAGGGTGCCGAAGTCGATCCCGGTGTCCCAGATCGTCTCCGCCCACCCGTCGAGCAAGTCCCGGACCTGCCGAGGGCGGGCCTCGGTGGTGAAGTCCAGATCGGTGCCCAGCCTGCCCAGCAGCGCGTCCCGCACGCTGCCGCCGACCAGGTACAGCCGGTGGCCCGCGGCGGCGAAGCGCTCGGCGAGCTCCTCGGCGATCGGGGCGACCTTCACCAGCTCGACGACCGCCGTGCGCTGAGCCTCGCGTTCGCGGGCGGGCAGCTGAGCCTCGCGTTCGCGGGCGGGCAGCTGTTCCTCGCGGGCGCGCAGGTCGGCGTCGTCGGGAGCGTCTCGGGTCGATGGGGGCACGGGAGGAGGATATCGGCTGCTCAGCCGAGGAAATCCGGGCCTCGGCACGCGATGGTTCGACCACCGGTATCCACGCTGATCGCATTACCATCGGCCGCATGCCTCCGTCGCCCGGCCGCTCCGGCGGCGCACAGCCGGGGCGCCGGAACCGGCGCCGGCGCAGGCGGCTGCGGACCGTGGACGAGACCTCGGCCGGAGGGCTGGTGGTCGCTGAAGCCGAACGGCTCGCTGCGATCATCGGTAGGTCCGACCGCAGGGGGCGCCTGCTGTGGTCGTTGCCGAAGGGCCATATCGAGCCTGGTGAGACCCCAGAACAGACCGCGGTGCGTGAGGTCGCGGAAGAGACGGGGATCATCGGACGGGTGACGGTGGCGATCGGCACGATCGACTACTGGTTCGTCGCCGGTAACCGGCGCGTGCACAAGACGGTGCATCATTTCCTGCTGGACGCGGTCGGCGGAGAACTTTCCGACGAGGACGTGGAGGTCACCGAGGTGGCTTGGGTGCCGCTAGGTGAACTGGACCAAGTGCTGGCCTACGCCGACGAGCGGCGTCTGGTGCGGCACGCGCTGACGCTGCTCGGCGATGCGCAGCCGGGCGCGGGCGAGGAGACGGGGAGCCGGAAACCTCCCCGGAACATGGGAACGGAGCAGGGGTGAGGTGTCTGCTAGCCGCTGTGGTCGCGGTCCTGCTGATCAGCGGGATTCCGATCACCGTGGCCCGCACGGCGAGCGCGCAGGGCGATTCGGCGACCCAACTAGAAGTGACCAAGGTCACTCCGTCGGTGGTCTCGGGTGCCCCGGGTGAAGTGACGATCAGCGGCCGGATCACCAACACGACCGGCGACACGATCAACGGCATCGAGGCCCGCGTGCAACGCGGCTACCCGACGCAGTCGGTCCCCGCGGCCCAGGACGCGCTGCGCGGCAACGCCGCCACGGTCAACGAGACCAGCTTCCGGCCCCTGATCGACACCCTCGCGCCGGGGCAGCAGGCCCCGTTCGAGCTGCGGGTGCCCGTCAACGGCCCGGACTCGCTGGAGCTCACCGAACCCGGCGTGTTCCCGCTGCTGGTCAACGTCAACGGCCAGCCCGGAGACGGCGGCCGCGCCCGCATCGGCGAAGCCCACTTCCTGCTGCCGTCGCTGGCCCCGCCCGCGAAACCAGCGCAGCCCACGCCGTTCGCGATGCTGCTGCCGATCGTCGACTACCCGCGGATGCAGCAGGAGGGCACGCCCGGCCAGCGCGCCGTGCTGGCCGACGACGCGCTCGCCGGCTCGCTCACCCCCGGCGGACGGCTCTACGACCTCGTGCAATCCGTGGTGGACAACGCGGGCGCCGGATCACCGCTGGGCAACGGGCTGTGCTTCGCGATCGACCCGGACCTGGTGGCCACCGTGCAGGCCATGAGCCGCGGCTACCAGGTGCGCCAGGCCGACGGCGGAATGCGCGACGGCACCGGCTCGGCCTCGGCTCAGCTGTGGCTGAACAAGCTGCGCGAAGCCACCGAAGGCCGCTGCGTGCTGGCGCTGCCCTACGCCGACTCGGACGTGGTCGCGCTGGACCACGCCGACCTCCCCGACCTGATCAAGGGCTCGCTGGACGGCGCGAGCCTGGTGCAGCAGGTGCTGGGCGTCGAGCCGCGCCGCAGCGTCTTGTGGCCCATCGAAGGCGCGCTGGACGAATCCACCGCCCGCAAGCTCGCCGACTTCGGCATCAACACGATGCTGATGGAGCCGTCCGCGATGTCCACCGAGTCGCTGGCCCCGTCCCGGCTGTACGAGAACGGGCCGGTCGGAGTGCCGGTCGACCCGCTGCTGTCCGAGGCGCTGGACCCGATGCACGGCTCCCCGCTGGAGACCACGGCGATGTCGCCCGACGGCAACGGCGCCGCCGCCGTGCAGAACACGCTCGGCGCGCTCGCGTTCCGCGCCACCGCCGGAGCGCAGGGCGGCGCGACCTCGGTGCTGGCACCGCCGCGGCGGTGGAACCTCAGCGGTGAGGACCTGCGCGCGTTGCTCGACGGAATGCGCGGGCTCACCGAAGCCGGCTACCTGCGGCCCGCCGGGCTGCCGGAGACGACCGGGCAGGCCGAGCAGAGCGAATCCGCACTGCCGGTGGCCGGGCTCGACTACCCGCAGGAGAACGCGGCGGAGGAGATCCCGCAGCCGGTGCTCGACCAGCTCGCCGAGCAGAACTACAAGGTCGGCGACCTCTACCGCTCCAGCGAGAAGGACCCGGCAGCCGACCTGGAACCGGCCGCGCTCACCACGCCGCTGCGCAATGGCCTGCTGCGCGGCGCCTCCAGCGCTTGGCGCGAGAACCCGCCCGCCGCCCGGCATTGGGTCCGGGTCGCCACCGACACCCTCAACGGCGTGCTGGCCCGCGTCCGGCTCGACGAGTTCGCGGGCAAGATCACGCTCACCGCGTCGAACGCGCCGATCCCGATGACCGTCACCAACGACCTGCCGGTGACCGTGTCGGTGCGGCTGCGGATCCCCGCGACCGCCGGGATCGAGACCCGCGACCTCGGTGTCATCCGGGTGCCCGCGCAGGGTCGCAGGCACTTCCGGCTGGAGACCGAGGTGCACCGCGCCGGGCAGTTCACCGTCGACATGGACGTGACCACCGAGGCGGGCACCGAGCTGGGACCCGCCAAGCGGATCCAGCTGCAGTCCTACACCTACGACCCGTTCACGGTCGGGCTCACCGCCATCGCCAGCGCCCTGCTGGTGATCCTGTCCGGGCGTCGCATCCTGCGCAGGCTGCGGGGTCGCCGGGACAGGCTGGCCGCGGCGAACGGATCCGGAGCGACCTCCGTGCCACCGCCTTCGGCTAGCGAGACGACCAACCCCGGGATGACTCCCGTCGTCCCCGGCAGCACCACCGAAAGTGACCGCGGCTCGAACTGACATCCTGGTCCGGCCACCCGCGGGAGTGACATCCCGCGTCGGCACAGGCGGTGAGTGAAGGGCACAGGCAGTGAACCGAGACAGCGACGCGGAAACACGGCGGCACCCGGCCGGACCGGGCGGCCCCGGCGCGAACGGACCAGTGCCTCCCGGCGGACCAGTGCCTCCCGGCGGACCAGTGCCTCCTGGCGGCCCGGTTCCGCCCCGCGACGACCTGACCAGGCCCATTCCCCGAGTCGAGCCGCACCGCGCCACGCCGCCGACCGGCTGGCACGCCGCCGAGACGCAACCGATCCCGGCGGTGCTGCCCGAACCCGGCCTCGACCAGGCCGCCGAGCAGGCGGCGGAGCAGACCCGCGTGCTGCGCCCCGCGGGCGGCTCCACCGGCGGCGGCAAGTCGCTGCTGCGCGCCAGCGGTTCGATGGCCATCGCCACCCTCATCAGCCGAATCACCGGCTTCGGCTGGAAGATCCTGCTCGCCCTGATCATCGGCTTCGGCGTCGAGAACGACTCCTTCACCGTCGCGAACAACCTGCCGAACAGCGTCTTCGAGCTGCTGATCGGCGGCGTCCTGACCAGCGTGATCGTCCCCGTGCTGGTGCGCGCGCAGAAGTCGGACTCCGACGGTGGCGAGTCCTACATGCAGCGGTTGCTGACCCTGTCGGTCGTGCTGCTGCTGATCGGCACCGCACTCGCCGTTCTCGCCGCACCGGTGCTGGTGTGGCTGTACGTCCGCGACGGCGGCAAAGCCAGCCCCGAGCTGGCCACCGCGTTCGCCTACCTGCTGCTGCCGCAAATCCTGTTCTACGGGATCAGCGCGTTGATGAGCGCGATCCTGCAAGCCAAGCAGATCTTCAGCCCACCGGCCTGGGCTCCCGTCATCAACAACTTCGTCGTGATCGCCACCATCTGCGTCTACTACGTGCTGCCGGGCGAACTCACGATCAATCCGGTCCGCATGACCGACGCGCACCTGCTGACGCTGGGGATCGGGGTGACCCTCGGCGTCGTCGCGCAGGCGTTCATCCAGGTCCCGGCGCTGCGCCGCACCGGATTCCAGTTTCGCTGGCGCTGGGGCTGGGACCCTCGGCTCAACGAGTTCGGCGGCCTCGCGCTGTGGATGCTGGCCTACGTCGGCGTCAGCCAGATCGGCCTGATGGTGATGAGCGGCGTCGGCACCCGAGCCGTCGTGTGGTCGATGTACAACTACGTGTGGATGCTGCTGCAGCTGCCGTACGGCGTCATCGGGTTCTCCGTGATGACCGCGATCCTGCCGCGGATGAGCGGCGCCGCCGCCGACCACGACTACCCGAAGGTCGTCTCCGACCTGTCCTTGGGCAACCGGTTGTCCACGGTCACGCTGCTTCCGATCAGCGGAGTCATGAGCGCCATCGGGCTCCCGCTGGCGTTGGCCCTGTTCTCGGTCGGCAAGAGCAGCGGCGATGCCGGTCAGATCGGTATCGCGCTGGCCGTCTCAGCGTTCGGCGTGCTGCCCTACGCGATCACGATGATGCAGATGCGCGTCTTCTACGCGCTGAAGGACGCCCGGACCCCGACGCTGATCATGGTCGTGATGACCGTGGTCAAGGTCGGACTGGCACTGTTGTGCGGCCTGCTCGATGACCCCGAGATGGTCCTGTACGCCCTGGTGTTCATCAACTCGTTCAGCTTCGTGGTCGGCTGGCTGGTCGGTGAGGTCTGGCTGCGCCACCGGCTCGGACGGCTCGAGGGCCGCGTCTTCCTGGTCACGCTCGGCAAGACACTGCTCGCTTCGGTCATCGGCGCCCTTGCGACCTGGGGCGTTGTGATGGGCGTGGACGCCTTGATTCCAGGCGAAGCCGGGTCGGGAACGGGCTGGTTGCAGCTGCTGGTCGGCACGATCGTCGGCTTCGCGGTCATCTTCGGACTGATGGCATTGCTCCGGGTGCGGGAACTGGAGCCTGCGATCGGGCGGCTCACCGCTCTGCTGCGTCGTCGTTGACATTGGCGTCACGTACCCTCGGAGCGGAAGTCTTCTCCCGTGGGGAGGGGGTGTTCAGTGCCCCCCGGCTGGAGCGGGAGGAGCGGGAGAGGGAAGGTGAGCAGCAAACCGACCAGGCAAGCGATGCCGGAACGTGACGCGGGCGATTCGACGGCGGACGACGCCGAACAGCTGACCCCCGGCGCGGTACTCGACCACGGCCGATACCGCCTGCTGGAGAAGGTCGGCACCGATCCCCGGTGCGATGCGCAGCTGTGGCGGGCCAAGGACGGTGTGCTCGGACGCGATGTCGCGCTGACCATCCTGACCGGGGACCGCTCCCACTCGGATGCGGCGTCGAGCGCGCGGCGCACGCTGGAACGCGCGATGCACGCCAGCACCTTCAACCACGTCGGCGTCGCGCGAGTGCTCGACGTCGTGACACCCGCACCAGGTGACCCGCAGGGCGTGCTCGGCGTGGTCATCGCCGAATGGACGCACGGCACCGACCTGATCGAACTGATCGGGGACGGACCGCTGCAGCCGGGCACCGCGGCGCGACTGCTGCAACCGCTGGCCGCCGCGGTCGAAGCGGCCCACCACGCCGGGCTGGTGCTCGGCGCGGACCATCCGCAGCGGATTCGGGTGACGCCGGAAGGCGAGATCCGGATGGCGTTCCCCGGACCGCTGTCCACCGCGAGTTCCAGCGACGACGTGCGCGGGCTCGGCGCCGCGCTGTACCTGTTGCTGACCGGACGCTGGGCGTTGGACTCCGCGCCCGAGGGACTCGCGACCGCGCCGACCGGGCCGGACGGCACCATCGTCGCGCCGCGCACGCTGCGCCCGACGGTGCCGCTGGAGCTGTCCACGGTCGCCCTGCGCGCCCTCGGCAGCCCCGACACGCACGGCACCACCGGCGGAGTCCGCACCGGTGCCGCGGTGCTGCGGGTGCTGGAGCAGCACGCCACGTTCGACGCCTCGGCCGCCGAGACGCAGTCCGCCCCGGCGGGCGGTGGAACGCGGGAGACCAACGAGGTCTGGAGCACCCAGGACCCCAAACCGGACGAGGTCAAGCGCAAGAAGCTGGCGATCAGCGTCGGTGCCCTGGCGGTGGCCACGCTGCTCGTCGTCGGCTGGATCGTCGCCAACCTCATCGGCATGTTCGCGGGCAACCCGGAGGCCGAAGGGCCGTCGGTGACCTTGGGCGAGGACGGCAACACGCAGCCGACCCCGGAGCAAGCGGCACCGGTGCAGGTCACCGGCGGGACGCCGTTCGTCAAGGAACAGACGCCGGACAGCCCCGGCAAGATCGGCAACCTGTTCGACGGCGACCCGTCGACGAGCTGGGCGACCGACTCCTACAACGATCAGTTCGGCAACGGGTTCAAGTCGGGCACCGGCACGGTGCTCAGCTTCTCGGCGCCGACGACGGTCCGCGAAGTGGTCATCGACTCGCCCAGCGCGGGCACCGTGGTGGAGATCCGGGCGGCCGACGGCACCAGCCCGAACCTCGACGCGAGCCCGCTGCTGGGACAGCAGACGCTGGCCGCGGGCAAGACGACGATCCCGATCAACGCGGCGCAGCCCACCCAGAACGTGATCGTGTGGCTGACGCAGATCTCGCCGTCCGACGGCAAGTACCAGAGCCGGATCAACGAGATCAGCATCTCCGGCACCGCGGCCTGATCAGCTCCGCTCCCGGCCTGCGCGGGACCGATACCGGTCCTGGTTCCGCGCAGGCCGCGGCGTGGTGATCGTGGCCGAACTCACGATCAGTAGAGTGCTCAGACGTGTCTGCCCCCGTCAGATCGGACGCCGACCTCATAGCGGCGCACACCAGCGGCGACCCGCACGCGTTCGCCGAGCTCTTCCGCCGGCACCGGGACCGGTTGTGGGCGGTCGCGTTGCGCACCATGCGCGACCACGACGACGCCTCCGACGCGCTGCAGGACGCGATGATCTCGGCATTCCGCAACGCCGCGTCGTTCCGGGCCGAATCCCAGGTCACCACCTGGTTGCACCGAATCGTGGTGAACGCCTGCCTGGACCGGATCCGCCGCCGCCAGGCGAGACCCACGGTGCCCTTACCCGATACCGGTCCGGCCGAGCCGGCCGTTCCGCGCGACGCGATCGAGGAGCAGGACACCCGGATGGCCGTGCAGGACGCGCTGGCCGAACTACCGGAGGAGCAGCGCGCACCGATCGTCCTGGTCGACGTGGAGGGCTACTCGGTGTCCGACACAGCAGCCATCCTCGGCGTCGCCGAAGGCACCGTGAAGAGCCGGTGCGCCCGCGGGCGAGTGAAGCTGGCGAAACTTCTGGGACACCTCCGGAACCCGAGTGCGGATGCGAACGTCCCAGATGACGCCAACGCCAAGCGTCGACGGGAGGGACGATGAGCGGCGAACAACGGCGCCCCGACACGCCGCAAGGCCCACCCTGGTCGCTGGACCTGGTGGCCGATTTGCACGCGGGAGTGCTGGATCGGGAAACGGCCGAAGAACTGCTGCCGCGCATCCAGGCCGACCCGGAGGCGAGCGCACTGCTCGCCGCGCTGGAAGCCACCAGCGCCGAACTCGCGGACCTGCCCGCACCGGCGATGCCGGACGACGTCGCGACCAGGCTGGACGACGCGCTCGAAGCGGAACTGCAGTCCTGGTCCACGGGCTCTCCGTCCTTGGCCCCCGAGATCGCGGCCCCCGATTCCGACGTCTCGGCTGCGGGCACCGCCCAGCCGAGCGCCCCGGTGATCGACCTCGCCGCCGCGCGCCACCGCCGCCGCAAGCGGGCGGGTTGGACGGCGGGCCTGATCACCGCGGCCGCCGCGATCACCGGCGTCGTGGTGCTCGGCACTTCGACGCTCGGCACCGGCGAAACACCGCAGGCCGGCCAGAGCCCGAGTCCGCCGCAGGACGGCCCGCCGCCACTGACGTTGCGCGGGAACACGCTGCCCGCGAACCACCTCGGCGAAGCACTCGGTTCCGAGCAGTACGGCGCGCTCGCCGACCCGGCCCAATTGATCGGATGCCTGCAAGCAAACGGCGTGACCAGCGGAAATCCGCTCGGCGCCCGGGAAGTCACGATCAACGGCGAACCGGGCAGGGCGCTGGTGCTGCCCGGTGGCGGCATCGGCCGGTTCCGGATCCTCATCGTCGGTCAGGACTGCGGGCCGGACAGCCCCGCGACGATCTCCGACAGCACCCTGGGAGGCTGAGCGAGTCAGGCTCGTCACGCGCGAGGAAGCCGGGAACACACACGCTTAGGATCGCGTTGACCCGGATACGCTCGCGCGTTCAGCGCGGCGGGCGGCACGCGACAACGAAAGGGGCGCGGTGACCGACGACGTCCGCAACCTCATCATCGTGGGCTCCGGCCCTGCCGGATACACCGCTGCGGTGTACGCCGCGCGGGCCGAACTCCAGCCATTGGTCTTTGAGGGAACGCAGTTCGGTGGCGCGTTGATGACCACCACCGACGTGGAGAACTACCCCGGTTTCCGGGACGGCATCATGGGTCCCGAGCTCATGGAGCAGATGCGGGAGCAGGCGAAGCGGTTCGGAGGTGAGCTGCGCGCCGAGGACGTCGAGCACATCGACCTCGAAGGCGACGTGAAGAAGGTCACCGCCAACGGCGTCGAGTACCGCGCCAAAGCGATCGTCCTGGCGATGGGAGCGGCGGCCCGCTACCTGGGCATTCCCGGCGAGGAGAAGCTGCTCGGCCACGGCGTTTCCGCCTGCGCGACCTGCGACGGGTTCTTCTTCCGCGAGCAGCACATCGCCGTGATCGGCGGTGGCGACTCCGCGATGGAGGAGGCCACGTTCCTCACGAAGTTCGCGGACTCGGTGACGATCATCCACCGCCGCGACGAGTTCCGCGCCTCCAAGATCATGCTGGAGCGGGCCAAGGCCAACGAGAAGATCCGCTGGCGCACCAACGCCGGTGTCACCGAAGTGCTCGGCGACACCGCCGTGACCGGCCTGAAGCTGCGGGACACCGTGACCGGCGAGGAGTCGCAGCTCGACGTCACCGGCATGTTCGTCGCCATCGGCCACGACCCGCGCAGCGAACTCGTGCGCGACCAGGTCGAGGTCGACGACGAGGGCTACGTCGCCGTCCAGCAGCCCACCACGCACACCGGCATCCCCGGCGTGTTCGCCGCGGGCGACCTCGTCGACCACACGTACCGGCAGGCGATCACCGCCGCCGGCTCCGGTTGCTCGGCCGCGATGGACGCCGAACGGTGGCTCGCCGAGCACGAAGTGAACGAATCCGCGCACGTCGCGGCCGAACACGTCGGTGGCGGTTACGCGCCCGCCACCGAAACCGCCGCCGCACGCTGAACGCCGAACTGACCCGATTCCACACCCGAGGGAGATGACATGGCCGGCAACACCGTGACCGTTAGCGCCGACTCGTTCAAGGACGACGTGCTGGGCAGCGACAAGCCCGTCCTGGTCGACTTCTGGGCCACCTGGTGCGGCCCGTGCAAGATGGTCGCCCCCGTCCTGGAAGAGATCGCCGACGAGAACCAGGGCAAGATCACCATCGCCAAGCTGGACATCGACAAGAACCCGTCGATCGCCCGCGACTACCAGGTCATGAGCGTTCCGACGCTGCTGCTGTTCTCCAACGGCGAGCCGGTCAAGCAGATCGTCGGCGCCAAGCCGAAGGCGGCGCTGCTCGACGACCTGAAGGACTACCTGTGATGCGTCGCTGACCGCGCAGCACCGCGCCGAAACCCCGCAGATCTTCGCCACCGCGCGGAGGTGTGCGGGGTTTCCTCGTTCCCGGCGCAGCGTGGGAGGTCATCCCGTGCGCGGCGCACTGCGAGCGGCCCGCAGCGCCGCTGCATTGCAGGCAAGGCACAATGAGCCGGTGGGTTCCCGTCCGAACCCATCCACCCAGAAGTGGACATCGGGGGAGTACGACCGTCCTAACGCGCCGCGGTCCATCGTCGGCGCCTGAATCGAGCGAGGAGTGCATGCAGCTGCTCCACCGCGGTGACGTCGGTCCGGCCGTTGCCGAGATCAGGAACACCCTTGCTGCGCTGGGTCTCCTACCGGCCCCCCCAAACGGAACCGCGACAGGCCCCGCGAACTTCGACGCGGCGGTGGAACACGCGGTGCGCGTCTTCCAGCAGCGACGTGGCCTGATCACCGACGGCGTCGTCGGTCCCGCCACCTACCGCGCCCTCATCGACGCGCGCTGGCGGCTGGGTGACCGGTCGCTGGCGTACCTGGTGTCCAAGCCCATCAGCGGCGACGACGTGTTCGCGCTGCAAGAACGGCTGCTGGAACTCGGCTTCGACGCGGGCAGGCCGGACGGCATCTTCGGCTGGCAGACCGAGCAGGCGCTGCGCAGCTTCCAGCGGGACTACGGCCTCGGCAACGACGGCATCTGCGGCCCGAACACGCTGCGCGCGCTCAAGCAGCTCGCTCCGAAAGTCCGCGGTGGGCGCCCCGTCTACCTGCGGGAACAGGAAAAGGTTCGGCGGTCCGGGCCGTTGCTGCGCGGCAAGCGCATCGTGGTCGACCCCGGTCACGGCGGCACCGATCGCGGCGTGACCGTGGGCGGCGTCAACGAAGCCGACCTCGCCTGGGATCTGGCCCGTCGGCTCGAGGGCCGCATGGTCGCCACCGGGATGGAAGCGCTGATCACTCGCGGCCCGCACTCGTGCCCGCCGGAGGCCGATCGCGCGGGATTCGCCAACGAGGCGGGTGCCGATCTGTTCCTGTCCCTGCACATGGACGCCAACTCGGCGCCCTCCGCGCAGGGCGTCTCCAGCTTCCACTTCGGCACCGGCAACGGCACCACCTCCACGGTGGGGGAGGCGCTCGCCGGTTTCCTGCAGCGCGAAATCGTCGCCCGCACCGGAATGCTGGACTGCCGCATCCACCCGAAGACGTGGGAAGTCCTGCGCCTGACCCGGATGCCCGCGGTGCGCACCGAGATCGGCTACCTCACCAACCCGGAGGACCGGCGGCGGCTGCTCGACCCCGCGTTCCGGGACATCATCGCCGAAGGTCTGCTGGTCGCGGTGAAACGGCTCTACCTGCTCGGCAAGGACGACCAGCCGACCGGCACGTTCACCTTCGACGATCTGCTGCGCCACGAGCTCACCCGAGCCGAAGGCGCCTGATCAGGTTCGGCCCGCGCCGCCCTACCGGCGCGGGCGGAGCAGGTTCGGCCGCGCGGCTCGTTGCGCGAGGTCAACCGAGTGCGGGCTCCGCAGTCTTGACCGACACCGTGCTCAGCAGGCGTTCCAGCGCTGCTTCGACGTCTTCCTTCCAGGAGATCGCCGTCCGCAGCTCCAGCCGCAATCGCGGCCACTTCGGGTGCCGGCGGACCGTCTTGAACCCGACCTGCTGCAGGAATCCCGCCGGGACAAGGCAGCCCTCGTCGTCCTCGTGGAGATCACCGAAGGCCTCGATCGCGCGGACTCCGCGCTTGGTCAGGTCCTTCGCCACGTTCTGCAGCAGCACCCGACCCAGCCCGCCGTGCTCGAATTCCGGGATCACTCGCAACGCGGTGAGCAGCACCGCGTCCGCGCTGACCGGCCCCGATGGGAACGCGGCGGCACGCGGCACCGCGGCGGGCGGGGCGTACAGCGCATAGCCGGCCGGAACGTCGTCGACGTACAGCACACGACCGCAGGATCCCCAGTCCAGCAGCACGTTGGACACCCAGGCCTCTTTCTCGAGGCCGGTCTCGCCGAACTCCTCGGCCTGCTCCCGAATGTGCGGCGCGAGTTCCCAGAACACGCAGCGACGGCACTTCGGTGGCAAGTGGTCGAGGTTGTCCAGCGTGACGCCTACGACGCGTCGCGACACCCTGACCTCCTGCGAATCCGCCAGAATCCCACGCATGGCAGGTGGGGCTGCGGCCAGGATAAGCCGCTGCGACCTGCCGTCGGAAGCTCCTCACCCTTCCCAGTGCCCCCGAAATGGTGAGATGGGTTACCGTCAAGCCGGTTTGTGCGAGGCGCCCGTTACACAAGCCACCGGCGGACGCGATAGCACAGATAGACTCGCGCGAACGTCACCTAGCGGTTACAGGAGACGATCACTACAGCGCACACCCGATCCACGGAGCGCGGAATGTCCGAGAACGGCAGCAACCCGACCGATCCGCAGCAGCCCGGCCCCCAGCAGGAGGCAGCGGTGCAGCAGGCAGGAGCGGCGCGCAACCTCGACGCGCACCGCGACCGGTACGCCCAGCGCACCGCGGGCATGACGGCATCGGAAATCCGGGCACTGTTCGCCGTGGCAAGCCGCCCCGAGGTCGTCTCGCTGGCTGGTGGCATGCCCAACCTGGCCGCGCTGCCGCTGGACTCGCTGGCCACCGAGGTGTCCCGGCTGATCTCCGTCGACGGTCAGGCCGCGCTGCAGTACGGCTCCGCTCACGGCGTGCCGGAACTGCGCGAGCAGATCTGCGAGATCATGGCCATGGAAGGCATCACCGGGCACCCCGATGATGTGATGGTCACCGTCGGCTCCCAGATGGCTCTGGACATGGTCACGCGACTGTTCTGCGATCCCGGTGACGTGGTGCTCGCCGAAGGCCCCTCCTACGTGGGCGCGCTCGGCTCGTTCAACGCTTACCAGGCGAAGGTCGTGCACGTCGCGATGGACGACGACGGACTCCAGCCGGAGGCGCTGCGGCACGCGATCTCCGAGGTCACCAGCCGCGGCGAGCGGATCAAGTTCCTCTACACCATCCCGAACTTCCACAACCCGGGCGGCGTCACGCTCGCGGTGCAGCGCCGTGCCGAGATCCTGGAGATCTGCCGTCAGCACGACATCCTCGTGCTGGAGGACAACCCGTACGGCCTGCTCGGCTTCGACGGCCAGACCTACCCGGCGCTGCGCAGCCTGGACCCCGACAACGTGGTCTACCTCGGATCGTTCTCCAAGACCTTCGCTTCCGGCCTGCGCGTCGGCTGGGTACTCGCCCCGCACGCGGTGCGCGAGAAGCTGGTGCTCGCCGCGGAATCCGCGACGCTGTGCCCGCCCACGCTGAACCAGATGATCGTGTCCCGCTACCTGAGCACGCACGACTGGAAGGGCCAGATCAAGACCTTCCGCGAGCAGTACCGGGAACGCCGCGACGCGATGCTGAGCGCGCTGGAGCAGCACATGCCGGAAGGCAGCAGCTGGACCAAGCCCGACGGCGGGTTCTACGTGTGGTTCACCGCGCCGGAAGGCGTGGACACCAAGGCGATGCTGCCGCGAGCCGTGACTCAGCGGGTCGCCTACGCCTCCGGGACCGGCTTCTACGCCGACGCGCTGGGCTCCAGGCAGATGCGGCTGTCCTACTGCTACCCGACGCCGGAACGCATCAGGGAAGGCGTCCGCAGGTTGGCGAACACGCTGACCGACGAGATGGAACTGGTGCGGACCTTCGGCAGCGTGCCGCAGCGCACGGTCTCCGGCCCCGAAGCTCCCTCTCCGGACACGGCGTAACCTCGTTCCTGCCGCACGATTCGATCGGTCCACTGCGCACCTGGTGCGCAGTGGACTCTTACTTTCAGGGGTGTTCGACCAATGTCCGATCGTTGGGTCGCCGTGCTGTCCGGTGGGTTGTCGCACGAGCGTGAGGTTTCGCTGCGCTCCGGGCGCCGCCTGTCCACCGCGCTGCGCTCCGCCGGAATGACCGTGGGGGAGTGGGACGCCGATTCCCGGTTGCTCACGCGGATCCAGGAAGAGCGGCCGGAGGCCGTGATCATCGCGCTGCACGGCGGCGAGGGCGAGAACGGCGCGGTGCAGTCCGTGCTGGACATGCTCGGCGTTCCGTACGTCGGCACCGACCCGCGCGCCTGCCGCCGGGCCTGGGACAAGCCGACCGCGAAAGCCGAGCTCGCCCGCGCCGGCCTGAGCACCCCGGACTGGGTCGTGCTGCCTCATGCCACGTTCCGCGAGCTCGGCGCTCAGGCGGTGCTGGACGCGCTGGTCGGCAAGCTCGGCCTGCCGCTGATGCTGAAGCCGGACCAGGGTGGATCGGCGCTCGGTGCCCGAGTGGTCCGGGACGCCTCGGAGCTGCCCTCGGCGATGGTGGGCGCGTTGGCTTATGGCGACACCGTGCTCGTCGAGCAGTTCGTCGAAGGCGTCGAGGTAGCGGTGAGCGTGGTGGACACCGAGGACGGCCCCGAGGCGCTTCCCGCGGTGCGCATCGAAGCGGCCGATGGCGTGTACGACTACACGGCTCGCTACACCGCCGGACTCACCAGTTACGAGGCTCCCGCCGACCTGGCGCCCGAGGTCGCGGCTCAGGCGGGGGAGTTGGCAGTGGCGGCGCACAAGCTGCTCGGGCTGCGCGATGTCTCCCGGACCGACGCGATCATCGATCAGCACGGGGTACCGCACTTCCTGGAAGTGAACGTGTCGCCCGGGCTGACCGAGACCTCGTTGTTCCCGATGGCGGTGGAGGCTGCCGGCCGCTCGCTCGGCGAGGTGTTCGCCGGACTCGCCGAGAAGGCGATCATCCGGGGAAGTTGATCCGCCGGCGCCGACGGGCCGTCGGCGCCATGTTTCACGTGAAACAGCGAACAGGGGAGTGCCGGACGGACGGGCCGACCGGCCGGAGGCACTCCGAAGCAAGCCGCCGATGTCTCGCATCGGCGGCTCTTCTTTGTTCTACCCGTGCCGTCGGGCCGACTTCGGCCGTCGACGTAGAGGTCCGACTCTGCGACCGGACCGGAGCCAACGAATTCGCGAGCTCCGCGTGCAAGTCGCCGCAGAGAGAGCCTCGCCGGGAGGCGTAGTTGACCTACTCCTCAGATCCCGGCATATCGCCCAAAATAGAGATCGTCACCGTGACAAAAGGACCCGGTGTCATCCTTCGCGGATCTCACGGAGCTTTTCGGCCTCTCCGGGCAACAACAACTCGGCCAACCGCTCCAAGTCGTCGACCGAACCGAACTCCACGACGATCCGGCCCTTCCGCTTCCCCAGATCCACCTTGACCTTGGTGTCGAAGCGATCCGACAGCTTCTCCGCCAACCCTTGAAGGCCGGGGGACTGCAGCGGCTTGCGCGGAGCCTGCTTCTCCTTCGCAGGCCCCTCGCTCTTCTTGAGAGTCACCGCCTCCTCGGTCGCCCGCACCGACAACCCTTCGGCGATGATCCGCGAGGCCAACTCCTCCTGGCCGCCCGCCTCGTCCAACGCGAGCAACGCGCGAGCATGCCCCGCCGACAGCACACCGGCGGCGACCCGGCGCTGCACCGGCATCGGCAGCCGAAGCAGGCGGATCGTGTTCGTGATGACCGGACGGCTCCGACCGATGCGCTCCGCGAGCTCGTCATGCGTCACGTCGAACTCGTCCAGCAGCTGCTGGTACGCCGCAGCCTCCTCCAACGGGTTCAGCTGTACCCGGTGGATGTTCTCGAGCAGCGCGTCCCGCAGCAGCGCGTCGTCCTGGGTCTCCCGGACGATCGCCGGAATGACTTCCAGCCCGGCGCGCTGCGAAGCACGCCACCGGCGCTCACCCATGATGAGCTCGAACTGCTCGGGCTCGACCTCACGCACCACGATCGGCTGCATCAGCCCGAACTCGCGGATGGAGTGCTCCAGCTCGGCGAGCGCTTCCTCGTCGAAGACCTGCCGCGGCTGCCGCGGGTTCGGCGTGATCAACGAGGTGACGATCTCCCGGTACGTCGCACCCGCCACGGTCCCGCCGCTTGTTTCACGTGAAACCGGCTCCGGAGCGCTCGCGCCGTCCCCCGAGATGGGGGAGGAGGGTGGCGTGAAGCCTGCCCCGCGAACGGTGACTCCGGTAGAGCCGGAGTCACCTTCCTCCGCGGGAGGACCGCTCGGAATCAGCGCCGCGAGACCGCGCCCCAAACCACCCTTGCGTTCGGTCATGCCGTCTTCCTCTCCACACCCCGCTCGGCGATCTCCTTCGCCGCATCCAGGTAGCTCATCGAACCCCGCGAACCGGGATCGTAATTCAGCACCGTCTTTCCGAAGCCCGGCGCCTCGGAGATCTTCACGCTGCGCGGGATGACCGTCCGCAGCGTCAGCTCACCGAAGTGCCCCCGGACCTCATTGGTCACCTGGTCCGCCAGCTTGGTGCGGCCGTCGTACATCGTCAGCAGAATCGTCGACACCCACAGCGCTGGGTTCAAGTGCGCCTGCACCAGCTCGATGTTGCGGAGCAGCTGCCCGAGACCTTCCAGCGCGTAGTACTCGCACTGGATCGGGATCAGCACTTCGTGCGCCGCGACCATCGCGTTCACCGTGAGCAAGCCCAGCGACGGCGGGCAGTCGATGAAGACGTAGTCGGGTGCGAGCTGCTCGATCGCGTCGGAATTCAGCGCCTCTTTGAGTCGTCCCTCCCGCGCGACCATCGACACCAGCTCGATCTCCGAGCCGGCCAGGTCGAGCGTCGCCGGGACGCAGTAGAGGTTCGGCGACTCGGTGCTCACCGCCGCGGCGTCCGCGATGCTGATCTCGCCGAGCAGCACCTCGTACACCGAGGGGACACCGGACCGGTGGTCCACGCCGAGCGCGGTGCTCGCGTTCCCCTGCGGGTCCAGGTCGATCACGAGCACCTTCAACCCCTGCACCGCCAGTCCGGCGGCGAGGTTCACCGTGCTCGTCGTCTTGCCGACGCCACCCTTCTGGTTGGCGACCGTGAGGATGCGCCGCCGGTCCGGGCGAGGCAACTGCATCGTCTCGGGATGCAGCACTCGGGTGGCTCGTTGAGCTTCTTCCATGATCGGAGTCCAGCCCACGCCATCCGCGGGAAATGCTTCACTTCCTTGAACGTGCTGTTCCGTCCCCGAAGGAAAACGCATGGAACCCATCACGCGTCCCTTCGTTTCACGTGAAACACGATCCGCTCCGTTCGACTCCGTCACCGTCCACGATCCTTCCTCGCTTTACGGCCGCCGTCACGACGCCGACCGGGCGCTCTCTGAGACACCCGCTCCACGACGACGACCGTCGTCGGTACATCGAGCACTTCGTCGCCACACGACTTCACTTCACCGTGGCTGCCACCGGCCGCTTGAATCGCGGCCGCATCGCGGTCCAGTTCTTCCGCAGCGGTGGATCCCTTCAACGCGAGCAGCCGCCCGCCTGGACGCAACAGGGGGAGGCACCACGCGGTGAGGCGCTCCATCGGCGCCACTGCGCGTGCGGTGACCACGTCCTGATCGGCGAGCCGATCACGCACCGGGCCTTCCTCGGCACGCCCACGCACCACCTCTACGGCAAGATCCAGTTCCTCGATGACTTCCCGCAGCCATGTCACTCGTCGAGCCATCGGCTCCAGCAGAACCAGCTCGATATCGGGGCGAGCGATCGCCAGCGGGATGCCCGGCAACCCTGCCCCTGAGCCTACGTCCACGACACGGCAATTCGGTGGCAGCAACTCCGCGAGTACCGCAGAGTTCAGCAGATGGCGGTCCCAAATTCGGTCCAGTTCCCGTGGACCGATCAATCCGCGTCGCACGCCTTGCTCGGCGAGCATCGCGGCGAACCGCTCCGCCCCCGGAAGACGATCACCGAAGACCGTCTGCGCGGCCGCCGGAACCGGGATCGGATCACCTTCTGCTGCGATCACAGTCTTCCATCCTGTTCTCGTTGTTTCACGTGAAACGGGGCGCGTCCACCAAGTCGGTACGGAGTTGTTTCACGTGAAACGGGCTCGATCGTCGGCACTCGGGTTTCACGTGAAACAGGGGACCGGATCAGGGGTCCGCGCGGCAGCCTTCATCATCTCAGCCCGAAGTCGCTCTTGCCCCCGCGCCCGGTTTCACGTGAAACGAGGCGGCCGCCGATCGCCCGTTTCACGTGAAACGCGGCTTCGGCGAACGAGGCTGCGTTTCACGTGAAACGCGGAGCGCCGAACCGGACCGCGGGGAGAGGACAGCAAGACGCCCGGCCGGGAGATCCCGACCGGGCGTCTTGAGTGAACATCCGCGTTGCCACGCGGGGGAGTGGAGTCAGCTGGACTTGTACACGACGACCTTGCGGCTCGGCTCTTCGCCTTCGCTCTCGCTGTGTACGCCGTCCACCGCCGCGACGGCGTCGTGGATGATCTTCCGCTCGAACGGGGTCATCGGACGCAGCCGCGCCTCGTTGCCCGACTCCAGCACCTCTTCCGCCGTCGTCCGACCGAGCGTGCTGAGCTCCTCGCGCCGACCGGCCCGCCAGCCGGCGACGTCCAGCATGAGTCGACTGCGCACGCCGGTGTCCTGCTGCACCGCGAGGCGGGTCAGCTCCTGCAGCGCCTCCAAGACCTGGCCGCGTGAACCGACCAGCTTCTCCAAGTCGCCACCGCCCTCGATGCTCACCACCGCACGGCCCGCCTCGACATCGAGGTCGATGTCGCCGTCGTAGTCGAGCAGGTCGAGCAGCCGCTCCAGGTAGTCACCGGCCACGTCGCCTTCTTGGACGAGCAGGGTCTCGGTATTGCTGCGCTCCTGGTCGGTGTTCGGCGTGGGCTCCGCCGACTCCTCGACCTTGGTCGATTCCTGCACGGTTTCAGACACTGAGCGTCTCCTCTCCAGGGGTACGCGACGTCGATCAGCGGGACTCGCCGGGCCGGTTGTCGCGGGAACGGTCTTCGTGCACCCCGGGGGCATCACCGGGTTGGTCTGTGGCGACGGCCGGGCTCGCGGGGGAGGCGTCCTCGGTCTCGTCGTGGCTCGGCGACTCGGTCGGCTCCGCAACGGCCTGCGTGGTTCCGGCCGCTGGCGCAGTCTCGATCGCTGGCGCAGTCTCGGCCGCTGGCGCAGTCTCGGCCGCCGGCGCAATCTCGGCCGCCGGCGCAATCTCGGCCGCCGGCGCAATCTCGGCCGCCGGCGCAATCTCGGCCGCCGGAGCGGAAGTGGTCTCCGTGGCAGCGGCGACCGTGGCGGTCGGGGCGACAGCGCTTCCGTCGATCACGACTGCGGCGCCTGCGGCCTCGGCTTCCTCACGGTCGATGCGGCTGTAGACGATCCGCTGCTGGGCCAAGGTCCAGAAGTTGTTGGCCAGCCAGTACAACAGGATCGCCAGCGGCAGGAACGGGCCGCCGATGATGGCGAACATCGGGAAGACCCACAACACCATGCGGTTCATGATCTCGGTCTGCGGGTTCTGCGCCGCTTCAGGAGTCTGGCGCTGCACCGAGTGCCGGGAGGTGAAGTGGGTGGCGATCGCCGCGGCGATCATCAGCGGTACTCCGACGGCCAGCATCGACGGCCGGTCGGTATTGAAGGCCGCGAGGACCTCCGGTGCCTGGCTGATGGTGTTCGACAGCTTCGCCCCGAACAGATCGGCCGACACGAATGAGGCGACGTCCTCCTTGCCGAACACGAAGTTCGAGTCCGCACCGGGCCGGAAACCGTTGAGCACGTGGAACAGGCCGAAGAAGACCGGCACCTGCACCAGCATCGGCAGGCAGCCGGAGAGCGGGTTGAAGCCCTGCTCCTGCTGGAGCTTCTGCATCTCCTGCGCGACCCGCTGCTTGTCGTGGCCGTGCTTCTCCTGGAGCGCGCGGACCTGCGGAGCGAATTCCTGCATCTTCTTCATCGACCGCACCTGATGCACGAACGGCTTGAACAGCAGCGCGCGCAAGGTGAAGACGAGGAACACCACCGACAACGCCCAGGCGTACCCGCTGGCCGGGTCGAGGACGTAGCCGAAGACCTCGTGCCAGAACCAGAGGATCGCCGAGACCGGATAGTTGATGAAGTCGAGCACTAGTCCTCCGCGGGGGATCGGGGCGCTTCGCCCGGCTCGGACGCCGATCGCCCAGCGCGGTCCCGCCGGGGTGGGACGAAGTCGAGGCCGCCGGGGTGCCATGGACCGCAGCGCAACAACCGGCGCGCGGTGAGCCAACTGCCGTAGAGCAATCCGTGCACGGTCAGCGCTTCGACCGCGTAGGCGCTACAGCTCGGGTAGAACCGGCAGGTCGGCGGCAGCAGCGGCGAGATGATCTTTCGATATACGTGTACCGGCCCCAGCAGCAACCAGGCGGCCGGACTCGGCCGTGCTGGTCCGCCGTGGTCATGCGTATCCGACATCCGGGGCCTCCGCCGCTATCTGGAACCCGCCACCGGACCGCCGGGCTGCACCACGCGCAACTTGCGGAGTGCCGCATCAAGATCCGACCCGAGCTCACGGCTCGGTGCGTTCGCAGCCGGGGGGAGTGCGCGGACCACCACCAGTGTGCCAGCGGGCAACAGCGGAAGACGGTCGCGCATCAGGTGCCGGAGCCGCCGGGTCACGCGATGCCGGAGCACCGCGTTGCCCACGGCTTTGCTCACGACAAAACCCACGCGGGCCGGTTCGCCGGTATCCCGAGTGGGTTCGATGTCCGAGTGCGGCCGGGAGTCACCCGTGGACGACACTGCCGACTCCGCGCCAGGGCCGCTCGAAGCCGACCGCGCGTGCGCGGCCTCGAGGGAACGGCCCGGGTCGGACTCCGGACGTGCTACCTGATCCGAGTCGCCCACCGCCGGATCCCGGCGATCTCGACCTGATTCGGTCGAGGTCGCGCGGACCTCCGGGCGTGCAGAACCATGCGCGGCGCCCCGGACCTCGGTCCGATTCGCCGCGCTCGGTGTCAGCAGGTGCACCACCAGCCGGGCACGCCCCGCGCGGCGGCCACGACGGACCGCCAGGCGAAACTCCTGGCTAGTGGTCAGCCGGGCGGCCGCGGGTAGCACTGACCGGTAATCAGGCGGTCAGCGAGCTGCGGCCCCTGCGGCGACGCGCGGACACGATGGCGCGACCGGCGCGGGTACGCATGCGAAGCCGGAACCCGTGCTTGCGGGAACGGCGACGGTTGTTCGGCTGGAAGGTGCGCTTGCCCTTGCTCACGGTGGATCTCCCCGTTACTTCAGGCCCGTTGGAACAGGCACGTGCTCGGCCCGATGGCTCGGTCAAGATGTCCCCGCCCGCCGTAGCGGCCATCGTGTCGAGCTCACCCCCCGCTGAAACGAGGGGAGTCTGCACGCGGTGACACCGGGTGGTGACTCGCGCACTGCGCCGGGACATCTGACGAAATCCAAGCGCGGCGACATTCCCGCTCGTGCGGCGGGGGACTGTTCGAGGTTACGCCGCCTGCTGCGATACCCGGTCACCGGGGTGCTCGGGCGGCTCCGGAGGCGGCTTCCGGAGGCTGCGACCACCCGCCTTGTGAGGTGATCTCGGCCTTGTTAGGTTGTCCCTCCTGCGATGCGCGCCCGGCGGTGTGGGAGCTGCCGGCACCGAGCGTCACCTGGATCGCAGACGCAGCGAGGCCCCAGGGGGGACGTCCGAGGGTCGCTGCCGTACCTTCATGCACAGTTGTGGATAACTCTGTGGATACCTGTCCCGGGCGTCCGCGGAGCGATTTCATCATCACCCCGCGCCAGCAGCGCCGCACTGGCAACAGGTGTGGGAGTAACGGTGCGGGTCACGTGCCGGCGAGGGGAGCGCAGGG